>NZ_APIO01000062.1:0-82142 GCF_000408945.1 Pseudomonas sp. G5(2012) | reverse complement strand
CCTGCTCGCGAAGGGGCCCTCCGTTACAGCACAATACTCATGCCGTCATACGCCACTTCAACCTGGCGCCGTTCCAGCTCCGCCCGCTGCGGCGAATCTTCGTCGAGAATCGGGTTTGTGTTGTTGATGTGGATAAGCACCTTGCGCTGTTTGGGCAGTTGCTCCAGCACTTCAAGCATGCCGCCAGGCCCATTCTGCGCCAGGTGGCCCATCTCCCGGCCGGTGCGGGTGCCGACACCACGGCGCTGCATTTCGTCGTCGTCCCACAGCGTGCCGTCCACCAACAGGCAGTCGCTGGCAGCCATGATTTCCAGCAGTGGCGCATCGACCTTGCCCAGCCCCGGCGCATAGAACAGCTTGCCACCGGTATTGAGGTCTTCGACGATCAGGCCGATATTGTCGCCTGGATGCGGGTCGAAGCGATGCGGCGAGTAGGGCGGCGCGGCGCTGCGCAGTGGCAGCGGGGTGAAGCGCAGGTTCGGGCAGGCCGGGATGCTGAAGCTCTGGTCGAGTTCGATGCGGTTCCAGCTCAGGCCGCCGTTCCAGTGGGTCAGCATGTTGAATAGCGGGAATCCGGTACTCAAGTCCTCATGGACCATGTCGGTGCACCAGACCTGGTGCGGGCAACCTTCGCGCAACATGAGCAGGCCGGTGGTGTGGTCGATCTGGCTGTCCATCAGGATGATCGCGCTGATCCCGGTATCGCGCAGTGCGCGCCCCGGTTGCATGGGCGCGAAGCTCTGGAGCTGGGCACGGATGTCCGGGGAGGTGTTGCACAGCACCCAATTCACGCCGTTATCGGAAATCGCGATGGACGATTGGGTGCGTGCCTTGGCCCGCAGGCTGCCATTGCGAAAACCTGCGCAGTTTTCGCAATTGCAGTTCCACTGAGGAAAACCGCCGCCGGCGGCGGAACCTAGGATCTGGACGAACATGGATGCTCCATCATTTCAACGCTGAAAATAAAACGCCTCGGGATAAACCGAGGCGTTGAACTACATTTCTGCCAGGGCAGAGATCAGCGGCTGGCGAAGTACATGGTGACTTCAAAGCCGATACGCAGGTCGGTGTAAGCTGGTTTGGTCCAGGCCATCAGTTGAACTCCTTCAGGTAAGGTTGGACAGCGCTATCTATATGTATAGTCCACCTCCGGTTAGAGATGTTCCAAATAGTTAGGCTGCTATGTTACTCAAAATTTCACAGGGATTGCCCATGAAACTTTGAAAAGGCTCCTTACAGTCTAGGCAATGATCATTTTATCGCTTGCCAAGGTGCGCCGGGTGCAGGGGTGTTCGCCAGGCAGCGCCAGCCACCGTCGGCCTGGATCAATCGCTCAACTGCGGCCAGTAGTGCGGCGCGATCGGTCAGGAGAATGGCCTGGGGCAACTGCATCAGATAATCCGACGGGCGGCCCGCCAGTTTGCCCTGCCAGAGCATTTCCGCGGCCTGGATTGTCGTCAGGGCGGCGCTGGAAAACTGATCTGCCAGGGCTTGGCGTTGGGCGATGAAGGCATTCTCGTCGAGTGCCTGCACCAACGCCGGCAATGCGCTGAGGAATTGTTCGATGTGCTGCACGAGCTCTGCAGCGACAACGTTCGGCGATTGCACTCCTAACAGTATCCCGGTCTGCCCGTGAATCTGGCGCAGGGCACTGAACACTGCGTAGCCCAACTGCAACTCTACCCGCAGGCGCTGATAGAAAGGCGTCTGACAGAGATGGGCGAGCAGACGCCAGGCGGCTTCGTCGGCCAGTTCCTGGGTGGCGGTCGGACAGAACAGCAACAGTGCGTGTTCGCTGGAGTCGGTCTCTATAGTGCTCCACAGGTGCTGCGCATGAATTGACGGTGTGGGTGCCTGTTGCGTATCCGCAGTACCCGGCACGCGGCTCAACACCAGCCCCATGGCCGATTGAGTCTGGGTAGAAAAACCGCTCGCCAGGCCTGTCCAGCGAGCACTCGCCCACAGTTGCGCCAGGTTGTCCGATTCGGGCGTAGGCTCAAGGCAGTGATCGGGCAGCACCTTGAGTAGCTGTCGAATCGGCATCAACGCGGGGCGGGCTGGTGATAGCTGTGATAATGCTGCCTCAGGTTGGGTCAGCAGGCCTAACGCGTGTTCGAGGATGCTGGGCATCGGTGCTTGCAGGCCGGTCATTTTCAACAGCCATTGATTGCCCGATGCACCGAAGGAAAAGTCCACGCCGGCCTGACCTGCGTCTTCGCGCAACGCTTGCAGGTTGTCTTCCAGACGCGATTGAAGGCTGGCGCCGGGGGCCGCCTCGAGGCACCAGCGCAGATACACCGCGCCTTGCGCGGTGTTATCCGGCAGCGCTTGGCTGAATTGCATTGGCGAACGTTCGCGGCGGCTGCGTGAGCGGTCTTGGGCAAAGGTACGCAGGCCCCGGTGGGCGCTGGTTTGTCCGCGAATCAAGCCGGCATTGGGTGCTGCTGCTTCGCTTTGCAGGAACGGATTGGGCGCGGGCAGTTGCCACGGGCCGGTGAAGTTATCCACAGCACCGATTATTTCCAGGATCGCCTTGAGGGCGGTCAATCCGACTTCGGATAACCCTGTCTCGCGCTCTTCGCTGTCCTGTCGGGCCAGTTGCAAGGCACTGCTGACACCTTGCTGGCGCTTGCGCAACGCCGCATATTCCTCGCGTAACCCGCGCCAATCCTGTCGGGCGAAAAAGCCCAGCCAGTCCTGCAATTGCTCGCCAATCCCGGTCGCCGGTGCATTGGCAGGCAGCGTGAACTCAATGTGCAACAGGGCTTGTCCAGCGAACTGATACAAGGAGCGTGCCTTGAGATGTTCAGCCCGGCCCTGTTTGCGCAGTTCGGCCAACAGCCCACCAGGTTTCGCGCAATTCAGCCAATGGCACAGAAAGTCCAGTGCTTCGGGCGATGAGTCGGGTAATGCTTCAAGGGCAAACAGCAGGTCCAGCCGGTGCTCGCCGGTCTGTTGATAACGGTTGTCTGCCCCAGCCATCAGCGGTGTAGGCGCTTGTTGCGCAACCTTCTCGCCCTTGGCAATGACGTTGCCGAATGCTTCGGCCAGCAGCCTCAACTCATCAAGGCTCTGGGGGCCGACAAGGCTCAAGGTCATTTGTCCGGTCTGGTAATAACGCTGGTAATAATCCTGCAGGGCCTGCTGGAATTCAGGTTGCGGCACCGCCAGGCTGTCGCGGTTGCCGGCATGAAAACCGCGCAACGGATGCGCGTCGCTAAGCCCGTCCAGCAGGGCCAGTTGCTGTTGCGCCGCGGCATCTTGCGACCAGGCAATGAATTCCGCGTGGAGCACTTCCCGTTCCCGGTGCTGGTCGTCCAGGTCCATCCGGGGATGGGCGAGCATGTCTGCCAGCCGCTCAAGACCCTCGGCAAACGCCTGGGTAGGCAGCTCGAAAAAGTAATCGGTGGTGCGCTCGCAGGTTTGCGCATTCACTTGGCCGCCATGGCGCTGGACGAAAGCCATCAGCCCTCGATCGGCGGCAAAGCGCTCGGTGCCGAGAAACATCAGGTGTTCAAGAAAGTGCGCAAGTCCAGGCCAGGCCAACGGCACATCATGGCTGCCGGCGGCAACTCGCAACGCCCCCGCGCAGCGCTTCAAATCCGGGGCATGACGCAGCGTCACCCGCAAGCCGTTGGCCAGGGTTTCAGTGTGGGGGCGAGGGTGATTCAGCGCAGGCATGAGCACTTCCAGAACAGAGAAGTGCCAATGCTAGCGGATAACGGTGGCTCAGCGCTTGTTCAGCGCGCCGTAAAGCTCGGGGCGGCGATCGTTCAGGTAGCGATTGGCGGCGCGCGAGTCGAGCATCAACTGACGATCCAGCTCCCCGACAATCAGTGCTTCATCGAGTCCCGCCTGGGCGATGCGGCTGCCGTCCGGTGCGGCGATGCTGCTTTGGCCGCAGTACTGGATATCGCCTTCGTGCCCGCAATAGTTGGCATAAGCCACGTAGCACTGATTTTCGTAGGCCCGGGCACGTACGGTGACATCAGCGATGAAGTCGAACGGGGTCATGTTGGCGGTCGGTACCAGGATCAGCTCGGCGCCAGCCAGGGCCAGGCGCCGGGTGTTTTCCGGAAACTCGAGGTCGTAGCAGATCAGGAACCCGAGCTTCCAGCCGTTGAGTTCCACGATCGGGAAGTCGTCCGTGCCAGCGCTGAACATCGATCGGTCGAGGTCACCGAACAGGTGCGTCTTGCGGTAATTGCACAGACGCTCGCCATTGGCGTCGATCAATTGCACGGCGTTGTAGATCTGTCCGTCCCCGGTGCGTTCGGGATAGCCATACAAGATGGCGATCCCGGTGGCCTTGGCAATGCGCGCAATCTGTTGCGCCGATTCACCGTTGTACACTTCCGCCAACACACTGACGGCATCGACGCCGATGTTGTAGCCGGTCAGGAACATCTCCGGCAATACCAGCAAGTCGGCGCCCTTTGCTTCCAGTGCCAGCTGATGCAGGCGCTGAAGGTTGCCGGCGACATCCAGGGGCAACGGTGGACATTGGTAAAGGGCTACGCGCATTTCGGACTCCTCTTACTCGGGCAGGGCGATCGGACCGATCTCGTTGAACACATCTCCTGGACCCGGATTCTCGGCGTGAGTTGCACCGCCGAAGTGTTTCATGATGCCCCACACCGCATTGAGCGAGGTCTGCACTGCACCTTCAACCCAGGCCGGCGTCCATGAAACGTCGTCGCCGGCGATGAAAATTCCGCGCTGTTCGGCCGGCATGTCGTCCTGCATGAAGTGCGCGTACATGCGCTGGTTGTAGCGATAGTGGCCGGGCAGGGCGCCCTTGAAGGCACCGAGGAAGTGCGGGTCGGCTTCCCAGGACACGGTGATCGGATCGCCGATGATTCGCGCGGCGATGTCCACTTTCGGGTAGATCTTCTTCAGAGCATCCAACGCCAGTTTGACGCGTTTTTCCACCGGGTGAGGGAGCATTTTCAAGGCGTCGCTCATCCACGAATACGACAGGCATATCACCCCGGGCTTGTCGTCGCCGTTATCGAACAGGTAGGTGCCGCGGGTCAGGCGATCGGTGAGGGTCATGCTCATCAGGTCGCGTCCGGTTTCCGGGTCTTTATCCTTCCAGAACGGGCGGTCGACCATCACGAAGGTTTTCGACGACTGCATGTAGCGGGTGCGGTCCAGGGCCATCCACATCTTTTGCGAGAACAGGGTTTCATCGCATTCGATCTGGGTGGTCAAAAGCCAGCTCTGGCAGGTGGTCAGCACCGCCGCGTATTCGCGGGTATCGCCGTTGTTGTCGGTGACCGCAAAGCGGCCGTCCGGCGCGTGGGCGATTTTCTTCACGCCGGAACGTGGCGCACCGCTGTGCAATGACTTGAGGCTGGTACCTTGCGGCCAGTGCACGCAGCGCTCCGGGACATGGCGCCAGATGCCCTGTGGCACTTGTTCCACGCCACCGACCACCAGATGCTGGTGATCGTCGCAGTTGGTCATCACCACGCGGAAGATTTCCAGCATCGAGTTGGGGAAGTCAGAGTCCCAGCCACCGGTACCGAAACCAACCTGGCCGAACACTTCGCGGTGATGGAACGACAGTTTGGCGAAGGCTTTGGAGGTGGCAACGAAATCGTAGAAAGTGCGGTCGTCCCACAGTGGCACGAGGGTGTTCCACAGCTCCTTGAGTCGCGGGACGTCGCGGTCGCGGATGGCCTGCTGGATATCGGAGAACTGCGAGCCCGCTTCCAGGGCGTCGGCCCAGGCGTCGGCGACTTCCTGGAACAGGGCAGGAAGATCCGCCAGTTTCTGTGCGTAATGGGTCTTGCCTTCCAGATCGATGACAGTACTGCCTGAGGCTGGTGTCAGCGGGTTGGGGAAGGGTTTGGTTTCAAGATTCAGCTTGTCGACGTAGTGATAGAACGCAGTGGATGACACTGGAAAACGCATGCCACCCAGTTCCGCGACGATGCCGTCGGTGCCATTGAATGCTTGGGAGCGCAGGCGGCCACCCAGCTTCGAGGCCTCATAGACCACCGGCTTGAGGCCGAGCTTCATCAGTTCGTACGCGGCTACCAGTCCGGCGATACCGGCACCGACGATCGCCACTTCGGCACCGTGATGGTGTTCGGGAATGCTGCCCAGGCCAGCCGGGTGTTCGATCCAGTCGTCGAAGGCGAAAGGAAAGTCCGGACCGAAAATGGTGACTGGTTTTTTACCGTCTGCAGGATGGCGATTGTTCTTGTTCATGGCTGACCTTGCTGTCGACCCGACGCGGAGTGCGCATCTGAGTATAGGAAAAGATGCCAGCCATTCTAGAGAGCGTAGAACACGTTAATAAGACGCAAAGTGTCGTCGTTTTGCCAGATTACTGATCAATATGACGATAGCTCTGTGCATACTGTCCACCGCCGCTCCCACATTGGATAGTTTTCAAACCGGCTGCCCCCGATCGATCTTGCTGCTCAAGATGATCGACGTCGTTGTCTTTTCCACCCCATCGACACTGCCAATCTGATCCAGCAGTTGGTCCAGCTGCTCTGGCGAATCGCTGCGCAACCAAGCGACATAATCAAATTCGCCACTTACCGCACACAGCTGCTGCACCTGGCCCATCGCACTCAAGCGCCGCAACACTTCCTTGCCGGAGCGAGGCTGTACGGTAATCCCCACATACGCCTGCAACTCACCATCCACCACGCGCTGGCCAAGCCGTACGCCATAACCGGTAATGACCTTGGCCTTTTCCAGCCGAGCCAGGCGCGAGGTGACGGTGGTCCGGGCGATGCCCAATTGCCGGGCGAGCATGGCCACGCTCTCGCGGGCGTTGATCTGCAGGGCGGCAATCAGCTGACGGTCGATTTCGTCGAGAACGGGCGGGCGAGTGTCAGGCAAGGGCGGTCTCCAGCGGCATGGAATCAATGTCCAGGCATGTTACAGGCACATCCCGCGCAGCGCTCGCGACGGATATCTGAACTAGCCTCAATACCGTTCATGACATTTGTGCCTGCGACAAATTGCCATAAGTAACTAGGTAGTACATTATTCCGCCCTTGTCACAAATGGGGAAAAATTCCGACATGAATAATTCTGGGGCTGCCGGCGGCAGCAAATGGCTGCTGACGGGGCTGGGTGTCCTGATTGCACTGATCGGACTCGGTTTGGCTGGTGGCGGCGGGTATCTGATCACCCTCGGTGGCAGCTGGTATTTCCTGCTGATGGGCCTGGCGATGCTGGTCTCGGGGCTGATGATTGCCCGGCGTAGACCGCTGGGGGCGTGGCTTTATGGTCTGGCGCTGATCCTCACGGCCGTTTGGGCCGTGTGGGATGCCGGTCTCGAATATTGGCCATTGGTCTCGCGCGTGCTGACCTTTGCCGTCATCGGCCTGGTCGTCGCATTGATTTATCCGGCGCTGGTGCGCGCTTCCGGCGCAACCGCAGGTCGAGGCGCCTATGGCCTGGCCGGGCTGCTGGGTGTCGGTGTCGTCGCGACGCTGGCCTACATGTTCGTACCGACCCCGGTGGTCAAGGCCACCACTGAACCGGCCGTCACGCCGGTGGTACCAGGTACCGAACAGAAGGACTGGGCGCACTGGGGCAATACCACCGCCGGCAACCGCTTCGCCGCGCTGGACCAGATCAACAAAGGCAACATCGACAAATTGCAGGTGGCCTGGACCTTCCGCACCGGCGATATCCCGCAAAGCACCGGCGCCGGTGCCGAAGATCAGAACACCCCGTTGCAGATCGGTGACACGGTCTACACCTGCACCGCGTACGGCAAGGTTTTCGCCCTGGACGCCGACACTGGCGCCCAGCGCTGGAAGTTCGACCCGCAAGGCACCGCGCCCAACTGGCAGCGTTGCCGTGGCCTGGGTTACTTCGATGCTGGCGCTGCGCCTGTAGCCGAGCAGCCAAGCGCTTGTACGAAACGTCTGTTCCTGCCGACCGGCGATGCTCGCCTGATCGCCATCAATGCCGAAACCGGCAAGCCGTGCGAAGAGTTCGGCAACCAGGGCACCGTCGACCTGACCACCGACATGGGTGAAGTCAAACCGGGTTACTACCAGCAGACCTCGACCCCGTTGGTCGCAGGGGAGGTGGTGATCGTCGGTGGCCGTGTCGCCGATAATTACTCCACTGGCGAGCCGCCAGGTGTGGTCCGTGCCTACGACGTGCGCAGCGGCGAGTTGGTGTGGGCGTGGGATCCGGGAAACCCGAACACCACCAAACGCCCACCGGCCGGCGAGACCTACACCCGGGGTACGCCGAACGTCTGGTCGGCGATGTCCTACGACGCCAAGCTCGGTCTTGTCTACCTGCCCACCGGCAACGCGACACCGGATTTCTTCGGCGGCCAGCGGACCGACATGGACAACAAATGGAACTCGTCCATCGTTGCCCTCGATGTGAAAACCGGTCAGGTGCGCTGGCACTTCCAGACCACCCACAACGATCTGTGGGACTTCGACCTGCCTGCACAGCCGCTGTTGTATGACGTGCCGGACGACAAGGGCGGCACCCAGCCGGCCTTGGCGCAAGTGACCAAGCAGGGGGAGATTTTCCTGCTCAACCGCGAAACCGGCGTGCCAATAGCGCGGGTCGAAGAGCGTCCAGTGCCGCAGGGCAATGTGCCTGGCGAACGCTACTCGCCGACCCAGCCGTTCTCGGTGGACATGCCGTCAATCGGCAACAAGACCCTGACCGAGTCCGACATGTGGGGAGCCACTCCGTTTGACCAGTTGATGTGCCGCATCCAGTTCAAAGGCATGCGTCATGAAGGCGTCTACACCCCGCCAGGCATGGATCGCGCCCTGCAATTCCCGGGCTCGCTGGGCGGGATGAACTGGGGCAGCGTCTCGGTCGACCCAAACACGAACTACATGTTCGTCAACGACATGCGCCTGGGCCTGGCCAACTACATGATCCCGCGCGACAAGATCAAAGCCGGGGCCAGTGGCATCGAAATGGGCGTGGTACCCCAGGAAGGCACGCCGTTCGGCGCCATGCGTGAGCGTTTCCTTTCGGCGGTCGGTATTCCGTGCCAGAAACCACCGTTCGGCACCATGTCCGCCATCGACCTCAAGACCCACAAACTGATGTGGCAGGTACCGGTCGGCACCGTACAGGACACCGGCCCACTGGGCATCCGCATGCACCTGCCGATCCCGATCGGCATGCCGACCCTGGGCGCCTCGCTCGCCACCCAGTCGGGCCTGCTGTTCTTCGCCGGCACCCAGGACTTCTACCTGCGCGCCTTCGATACCGGCAACGGCAAGGAAATCTGGAAGGCGCGGTTGCCGGTGGGCAGCCAGTCCGGCCCGATGACCTATGTCTCGCCGAAAACGGGCAAGCAGTACATCCTGCTCACCGTTGGCGGTGCACGTCAGTCGCCGGACCGTGGTGATTATGTGATTGCCTACGCATTGCCATAGATAACGTGTCCATTCTCACAAACCGTAGGAGCGAGGCTTGCCCGCGAAGAACGATAACTCGGCAATTCAGGCAAGCTGACTGAACCCGCCCACGAAAAAGCCGCGCAATGTCGCGGCTTTTTCGTGGGCGCTAATTGGGAGGGAAAAAAGAAACGCCATTTCAGGTCGTGTCTGACATACACGGCGGGGTCCACTTGCCTATCATTGATTTTTCCGTGGCGCTGGATCGCGGAGAGGTTTGTGAAGGTGCCAAGGGGCTGCTGGAGAACATCTGGCGAACGGTGGTTCGATTCGGGTTTTGATGATTGACCCTGGACCCCCATTGGGTCTGTGATGTATGACAAATCGAAAAGGAACGCTCAATTGAGGCCGTGGCGCGAGGGGACAGGTCATGACGAAGAAGTTACCGCCCGCTGTAAGGGATCACGCCTGGCAGATCGCACATCACGAAATGGGCCACTACGTCGTGGCCCGTGCCTTGGGTTTTGCCACGGGCAGCGTGAACCTGACGGTGACCATGGACTTGCGGCACCAAGGCGGGGCGTCCATCAGCCTGGTGCGGTCCATTCCGTCGATAGACGCCATGAAGCAACATCTGGAGGCCCGGATGATGGTCCTCCTGGCTGGCGCGATGGCGCAGACCCTGCCTTTAAAAAAATCAGCCGGGCAGCGCGTCGACAGGTTGAAAGCGACAGCCATCCTTAAAGGCGAGCAGGGCGCACATCAGGATTACGCAAAGATCCGGGAGTTGCAGCACCTGCTGCGCAATATCCTCTACCCCGAGACCGATCCGGCTTCATCCGAGCGTATAACGGCTGAGCTTAAAATGCTGACGGATCGCGTGTGGCAGCGAACTCAAGACATCGTGGAAGAACTGTCCGGGATCATTGCCGAATTGGCAGCGGTCTTGGTTGACGGCATGGTTATTGTGGAGCAGTGGGGACGGGCGGCGGATACGTATGAGGTTGTGTACACCGGGCCAACGTTGGAGCGGCTGCGGGCAGTGCAAGCCATTCCGTCAATGACAATTGGAGGCCCCGAAAGGTCGGAGCGTGTATTTAATAGATGAGCCGCCGCTAGTCCTTGAAGTTCGTCGCCGCTCAATCGGACCTTTCAGAAACGCAAAAGCCGCGCATTGCGCGGCTTTCTTGTTTGGTGGGCCCACACGGACTTGAACCGTGGACCAAAGGATTATGAGTCCTAAAAATGGTCACCAGAACGCCACGCAACTACGTGCAAAGCGTGCTAAATCAAAGGTTAGCCGTAGTTGCGTGGAGTTGCAATGTAGTCGCTTGGTGTTGCTTTACGTACCTCGCGACGTACCTCATGGGTGGGGCAGGTCAGACTAAAGGTCAGCTCAGCGGGGCCACCCTAAGTGGAGATTTAGCCGAAAACTGCCCGCATGCAACGTAGTAAAGCGCAAGGCTAGTGGATTTCTCCGTTGGACTGGGTGCCATCCAAGATATATGAGCCTTGAAAGCTGAGATTAGACATAGGAAATCGATGGCTGCGATGGATTTGTAGAAATTAATCGGCTTCCCATACGCCTCGTCGGAGAAAGCACCATGCAGAATCCCATGCCGATTGGTCTTATCTGGATGGGGGTACTTTTCAGATCTTATGTACAAATTGCGATCAGTAAAATCGGAGAAGGAATCCATCATAGAGACCAATTCGCCTACAGCCCCTAAGCTGTTTGCAATGGCGTCGCGCTTGCAGTCATCAGCAAGTGCTTTGAATCCAGGTCGGATGTCTCCGAATGCCACAGCTCGATCAGCGGCAATCCTTCTCGCTGCGCCTTCGATCACCGGCATAAGCCCAGCTACAGCGACATGGTCGAGCCCCATGAAATGTGCTTGAACTGCCTCGGAGATGATCAACTTGTAGTCCTGAATAAACGGAGTGATCGGATACCGCTCCGTCACCATGACTGCCAAATTGGCTGGGGAATATACGAGCGCGAGCATCTGCTCTAAATCGTCTTGTGTATACGACGCGCCTTTTCTACGAATGTCCCCGCACAGAGAACTCAAGTACCCCATGGTTACGTATGGTGGTATGAACCATCCAACAGCGTTCAGATCCGACCGGAAATGCTCCAAAGTTCCTTGCATATCACCTTTCCTTTTCGTTTTAACCTATATCTCGCTGCCTATGAGCAGACGGTTTTCGGCTGAGTGGGGCTATATCTGTAGCCATTCATTCGACTGGTAATCGCTACCTGTTTCTCGCAAAAATTCAGCTTCGAATTTTCGAAGTGAGACAAATAGCTCTTCATCACCGAAGGCCTTTGCTGTTAAGCAACAAGCCATGATGCCCCGATAGAAGTAGTTCCAAATGTCAGCTCTGTGCTCCGCTTGCCTCTCGGTTCCATGCATGCCGCGCATATGGAACCTCGGTGGAGCCCCGCCATACATATCCATGATTTGCGGTGACGCGGCATGGACGAAGCCAGAATATGCCTTGCTTACAGTTTTAGATGCGTCCAGGTCCTTGCTTGAGCCTTTTGGGCCGCTTACGCATCGATCCAAGTACGCCCGAATCTTTTGCCTCGGCACCGATGGCCGTGCCTTGGACGATACGACGGCGTCATTGGGATCAAATTCCTCCAGAAAGAACCACTCTAGGTAATTCTTATGTGACGGTTCTGAATTTCCCAATATTACGGAGAAGGAAAGAAACGAAATATCTTCGGTAATTTCGTCAAGAATTCGTTGTAGGGCAGCCTGCTCTTGAACAAATCCTGCTTCCAAGAGCAGCTTTGCGGCACGAAGACTGCTCACCATCCGAGCGAGCTTCTGCACCAGCGCTTGATGTACCGTCCTCTCCACATGCCGATAAACAAATGAATGCCTAAACTGGATACGTCTTGGAGCAGGGACGCGCGTTGCGAGCACATTAACTGTGCGCTCCATATGCTCAAACGCGTGCTCGTAAAAATTGGTATTTGTCATAGGGAATTTGGCATCGGGTAAGGGTTTTTTGGAAGGCGCGTTTTTTGCTTTCCGGCTTTAGATGTTTGTCACTGGAACGTATTACGCCCAAGAGCGGGATTTTGGCCATTGCTCTTTTGGCACTTCAAGTCGCGCTTTTATTCCTTCGGCTAGTGCGTGACAAAAATCCTTATACGCAGAATGGTGCCAATGTCCTGCCTTTGATTTGAATAACTTGTAAGAAACTCTTACGTCAAAGTCAGTGGCCCATACAGTTTCGGGAGACCCGATTTCCATTTGAAACATTCGCCCAAGCTCGAATGGTTGAACTTCAAAGGAAAAATGTGAATTCGACAGTACCAATTTTTCTCCCTTCAGAGATAGTACGCAACCTCGAGGAAGGATTGAGTATCCACTGAATGTCCGTTCGGCTTTCGGTAGAAAATTAAAATAATTAAACTTGGATTTACAAAAAACCTTGTTCTCTAGCATTACCGTATCTCTACCTGCGTCTTTCTTTGTGCGAAAAGTCATTCGATAGGAACCGGGCGAAGAATATTTCTCAGAGCGCCAATCTTTAAAGTCCGAGGCGATGTAAGATATTGCGTTGATGAGTATTAACTCTGCACCTACCGACGGCGCGTCATCTATCGTCAAACCATCACTCAAGTAAGTAATGGAGTCATCTTCCTGGTACCGTAGCAGTCCATAGTTTCCTGTGCTGTAGGTCGGAATGATATAATTAAATAAGCGCATGTCTTCTGTAAAGCATGCATACGTGTTAAAGCTCGACTTAAACGATTCTTCTTTTAGCTCAACAAATATCGTATAACAAAAAATAACGAAAGCGCCAAACATTGTCATCCAACTGGCGGCTAACGATTTAGAGCCGAAATTTGGAATCACTATCTTGAATAAGAGTACGAGCAGGCAAAACCCAATTACCGAAATAAGAACGACCTCAAGGGTGAATTCGTATTCTAGAATTTTTTTCAGCATTTCATCCTCGGAGCAGTCGGGCGACAAACGGACAGAGTAGATCAAAAGCGCTCAACAATGCTCGCGGGATGGGCGGGGCTATAGCAGCTGCTTGCGCCGAATCTCGGCGACGGTGGGTTTGCGGGTTGACGCTGGTGATCGGTCTGGAGCATAGCCTCCTTGTTCACCAGGGCCGCCCCTGTAGTTCTGAAGGGTGCACTCGCGGGTTTCCCTGACCAACGCTTGATCGACCCGTTCCTGTGGTGACAGGCTCAGCTCAGAAGCCCACTTGGCCCTGTCAGGATCGTCCACAGGGGCTTCAGGATGTTGGGTATACGGTGGCGTGGGGTTCTGCCAGCTGCACGCCTGCTGTGGCGTAACCTCGATGGTTTCCACAGGGGTGGTATCGATACCTTGATCATGGGCAGCCTTTGCCAAGGCGAACGCGACTCGTCTGCCAGCTTCCAGGTCTGACATGGTGTCGATGTTGAATTGCTGGTTTATTTGAACTTCGGGGTCGTCACGCTGCGGCGCTGGCATCAACCGCGAAAGGATCTGGGTGTAGAACACCGACTTGTTGTCGGCAGCCCATTCGACCATGGCAGCCGTACCACCGAGCATCTCGAAGGTGGCCAGGATCGAATGCGCCAGCTCGGCACTGACCAGCTGGCGCTGCTGTTTATCCAGCGATTTTTTGACCCTGCCACCGGTCTTGGGTAAGCCGGGTGGTCGTCCGGGACCGGCCATTACTCACCGTCCTCAAACAGCGTAAGGTTCACCGTGCGCAGATTTCCGTCACTGCCGTACTTGAAGTTTGCCTTGGCAGGTTTCAAGCGTTGCTCCGGCTGTTCCGCCAGCCAAGCCTGAAGATGCCGAATCAGGGCCTCGGCTTCGGACACTGGATCTCGATCAGAAAAGAAGACTTGCATGGTCATTACCTCTCGGTGCCTGGATCGTATTGTCGGGCCTGCTTCAGTTCAGGCGGCTCGATAGCAGGTGGCATCGGTGCAGTATCAATCGGCACCATCCTGACGATTTCACCGTGAGCGCCGCGTTGCACACGCCACTGCTCACCGTCCACGCTAATCACAGCGATCCGTCGCAATTCGTCGCGCTGGAAAGTGAACTCCATCGCTTTCGGTGGCTGCGTACGTGGCACGGGTGGCAGTTGTTCGAAGGTACGTGGCACGGGCTTATTGAACTGCCGGTCCAACAAGTGTTGCTGCCTTGCCCGCTCTTCGGCTTCACCGACCCGCCTTTCAACCTCTTCCGCGATCAGCTGTTCGATGGCAGCACCGAGGCCATGACCACCTTCTGGTGCAGGTGCCGGGGCTTGTTCCAGTGCCTGCCGACGAAGCATTTTTCTTTCGAGCAGTTTCAACGTTGGCGATGTCATGGTCAGCTACTCGCCGCTGAAACAGTGCCATTAAGGAGAGAGCCCCATCCCGTGCTCGTTGATATAGAAGTTACACGGTGCCAAGTGATTGCCGAAGTCCCCGACGTTGCTTGGCAAACAGCGACTACTAAATCACCGGGTTTCATGCCGACACAGTTGGGGCCGGGACTGCCAAACCCACAGCCGGTAAAAAAGCCAGCGGCCTCGACCGCCGAGTGAGTATGGGTTGACTCATAGGCGTAAATACTGCCGCCACCGTCAAAACCCGCGCTGATAATTTTCTTTACTGGGTTGCTGCTACTGCTGTAAGCCATGATTAGTTACCTCGCTTGTTGCGTTTTTCCAGACGCCGACGCTCTTTCGCCATTTGGGCGTCGATCTTTCTTACATTGGCGGGTTTCATGTCAGCCACCGTCTCTAATACGGATCAGCTCGCGATAACGACTTTGCATGCGCTCGTCCGCTAACCATTGTTTGCGGTTATTTTTCATCGCGTCGTGCATAAGATTTATCTCGTGAGCTAACTCTGCACCGCCACGGGGAATGTTATTGACCCCTACGGCCTGCCCCCATAAGCCAAGAATCACCGTAGGGTCGTTCAAAGCGTGAAGGCCGTTGTTTAAGAATTTATCAAAGTGTCTTTTTTCCACATCGCTGAGGGATTGTAAGTAGTCATCCACCATGCGGCGGTTGGCTTCGTAAGCATTGCCCCACTTGTCACGCAGAATACCCTCGGTGCGCGGTTTCATTTTTTCGTTGTAATCATATAAAGCATTGTATTCCGCATCACTCAAATCATCGGGACGACCCGAGGATGTAGTAGGGGTTGCACGTCCTTGTGCGGGCTGCGTGCCAAGCCTTTTATTCAGTTCACCCAGCAGCCAGAGGCAGTTGGATATAAATTCTTGAGACGCCCCGGCCTTTGCCATGGCATTACCGAAGCTTTCCGCAACCAGATCACCAGCCTGATCATGAAGATTGTACGAATGTCGTTTTGCTTCTCGCTGCGGGGATTTACGGGCGTTGTTTTGAAACCAGACTATTGCCGCGTTGATCGAGGACTGGGGATGGCCCAGGCGCATCAGGTCACCGGCTATTACGGCCTGGATTTCATTCAACGTCTGGTTGACTTGTTGCGGTGTGGCACCGGGGATGGCCGCGCCGAACAGTTGAAGTTGATCAGAACTGTTTTGGTTATCGGCTATCTCAGGAGTTAAAGTATCTGGCACCGAGCCCCAGTCAGGTGCTGGCGCGAGCGGTTGCGATGGCACATTCGGTGCCAGTCCACCGGGGTCGCGGATATCAAGATCATTGGCCATTTAAGTCCACCTCGCGCTGGCGAAAAGCTTGGAGTTTTTGCAGCCGATCTTGGCAAAGAGGATGAACAAAAGAGTTGTCGTTATCACGGTTCCAGATCAGTTCGCGGGGGTCGTCCTCGTCCATCAGACACAGCCGACATAGGTGTTTACCCACATCCTGTCGTAGCGGCATTGCAAGAGAGTCGACAATACGAATCTTTTGATCATGGCCGACCCAAAGAAGCGTGCCGGCCTGCCACAGCACACGCTGAAATTTGTCATCATGCAGCAAAGTAGCGATGGCACTTTTATCAGATGGCGGGATATCAGCTTTACCAACAGCCACTAAAAACTGAGAGAGAGTCAATTTGTGGGAAGTGCCCTTAAAAGCGCCGTTAATCAAGCGATAAATTTCGATTTCGAAATCGGTCATTTTATTTGCCCTCGGCTATAAGTTTTAACCTTTGCCAATACAAAGCACAGCGCGGATGCACACGTTCACCCTGGATCGGGATGCCAACCGGGTTTTTAGCTTCGACTAATTCGATGGGCGCAAAGGAACCTTCGATCAAACCGCAAAAGGAACACGCTTCGCGTGAGTTGATCAGGCGTCTGCTAGTTAAAGTTTTTGCGTCTTTCGCGTTATCCGGGAGTGCCGTACACACAAGGACATATTGTTTGTTCGTGTGGCGATAAAAAACAGTCTCCCAATCGGTCGCCAATTCCTTTTGAAATGCTTCCTTGCGCAGTATGTGAGCGATGGCGGCCTTATCCACTTCCACACCACGGAATGCCATATTGATTATACGGTCAAGTGGTGCGCGAATGGCTTGGAGGGATCTAGCCAATTGCTGGAGTGGCCGGAAAATATTTTCGCTCATGACTATTCAGCCTTGAACGCCGGATGGCTTTTAAGCGCCTCGATGCACTTTTCTTTCGATGAAGCGTCTTGGATTACCATTACATTGTCGGACAGCCGACGGGCACAGTAGCCGTTCATCTGGCTGTAAAAAATCTCAAAATTAATGAGAGCTTCGGAGCCATCAGAGATAATGCCAGGCAGCTTGCGGTAATCCAGCAACAGCATCGAGACATAACTTTGGGAGGCTTCTGTACACAACAGGTTAGCCATGGCGCTGCGGTCATCCCAAAACACCATCAGATGGGCCAGCGGGGTTAGGCGTTGCGCTACGGATAACCAATACCCCGACTCAGTAAGGACTTTCGGGTCGGTATCCCGTGGGACGAAAACAACATGCCGGACCACCCGAGCGTCTTCGAACATCATCGAGGAGGGTGCCAGTGGCTGGACTTTCCTTTTGGTTTCAGTGGCAACTTCAGCTGTCATGTTTGCGTACTCCAATTGAGTTAATTGAAGTATGTACTTAATGCGTTTTGACGCAATGGTCGTTAACTTACGTTCTAACCAGAAGCGGAAAAGATTTACATATAACCGTGTTTAATCAGCACTTTCCGCACGCTGGCGTGGCTTGGCACTTTGCTCCCATAACGTTCCGGGTGAGCGAGCAGGTGATCCCTGACCTTGCCGGTCCTTTTACACCAAGAAGAATCCATCACATCGGCATACAGCGTGGCGTTATCCAAGGCAGCCAGCACTAGGGCTTCGATGGATTGTGTGCGACAAGCTCTGGCGTGTGCATGATCCGGCGTGAGCCGTTTGATTTCAGCCTGTAGGCGTTCCAGTTCAGGTTGCTGCGCCTGATAACTGTCGAGGTAAGCCAGCACACGCGTTGCCTCAGCCGGTGGCATGTACAGCGTCACAGCGACGTTTGTGGCGTGAGTGCTGCCAACCGTAGCGTCAAGGAAGTTTTTCATAACTTAATCTCACTTTTTACACGCTGCCTTATTCCGTTATGGACTTTCGTGCCTCTCGGGACGAAGGGCGTGTCGCGGTAAGGCTCAGGCCACGCGAGTGTGTCCAATAGGGTTCTCAGTCGTTGAATCTTCATTGCCATCACCTCCTGTGCCCTCACAGGCGCTGTTTTTTCCTCGTGCTCACACATCAGGCGGCCTCGACCTCTGCGCGTTTCCTACGACGTTATGGGAGGTCGATGGGTCAAATCCTCTTCCCAAGTACCTCGTAAACGTACCTTGCTGCCTCGAAGGCCGCTGTTTCCAGGCCTGACGCACGGATTAGTTATCCATTTACGGTCATTTCCACGGCCCGTAAGCGCTCTTCGTGAGCACAAGCGCTGCGGCTTTGTCTTTGGTGTCTGCCGGTTTTTCGGGATGAAATTTCGTTTTCCCCAAATCTATTTGTACGCGTCCAATTACTGGATCTGTCATAGCAAACTCCGTTCTTGCGCTAAGCGCACTAACAGCGCGGCATAACTCTCACCAGACCGTTTGAGGGCCCTGACAGCAGACACCTGCTCAGGTGATAACCACAGATAAACCGACAGCCACCCAGCACGCCGTCTTTGCTGGCGCAAGCTGCGCATCCGTTTCGCATCTTTGGTCCGGGGCTTCGGCGCCGCCAGCACCCAGCCCATACCTAACAGCCGCTCCTGCTCCATCGGATCACTGATTGTCCTGGCCTGTGACGGGTGCACCAGCAGTTTGGGTCGCATACTCGTTACCTCCTAACACCTACCGTTTTCAGACTGATTCAACTTCGCCCCCCCCTTAGGGGGGAGGCTGCGTGAATTAGATTCCTGATTCAGCCTGATTCAGTTTCAATTCGTGAAGCTGAATCGCCTGTAAGCCACGGCTGGTGTGGCTTACAGCTCTTTTACCGCAATCTCTATTCAGTCAGATTCAGATTCAGTTTCAGCCAATTTAGGCTGAATCTGGACCCTCTGGATTCAGCCTAAATCGGCTGAAACTGAACGAGCTTTCCTGCATATATAAAGCAATTCATATATCCACCACGTCTAAAGAAGATCCTCACGGGCGCGCCTTTTACCCCCCGGTGCGCCACTCAATTCGGCCAAGCCCTCGACACCCAACCGGGTCAGCTTCAGCGGATAACCCAGTTCGAGCAGCTTGTACTCCCGCAATGCTTTGAGGACGCTGTTTATGGTCCCCACGGATACACCACACGGTTTGACCAGATCCTCCTGTTTCGTCCCTGGTATGGCGTTGATGGTTAGCAGCAGCGTTTCCATAAAACGGCGCCGACCCATTGAACGCCCACTGGCAAGGTCGGGGTACTTGCTGTAGAAACGGATGGCGCGCAGCTCTGGGGCATCTTCGCCGGTTGGCACAAGCACGGCGGTGGTCAGTTCGCCGATGTCGTTGCCGTGGTTGTCGTAATCCCTGCCGATCACCACTTCCTTTAACCGCATCGTCAGCGGCGGCGGTAATTTCATGCCGCGCTGTTTCATGGGTTTATAAATAAAAACGTCACCTTCCAGTTTGCAATAATTGTTGGACGTTGGGTTTTTACGAATCACCGACGAACCGCGCTCGCGGTCCTTATTTTCAAGTCCGTTATGGTGCGGGATGTTAACCGAGGCATCGCCGCGTAATTCATCAAGCCTTTTAAGGAATACGCGCATATCGGTAGCGCTGTTTTCTTCAAGGTCGCCGCTGTTGCAGGAAAGCGTATCGATGGTGAAATCAGGATGAATTCCGTATTTTTCGATGTCGGTTTTAATTTGGGTTTTTATCTTGGTCACCTCATCCGCCAGTGAAAAATCATAAGCACAGGTGGATATGCGCAGTGGTAGGGCTTTGATATCTATTCCCCACACCTCGCAGTAGCCACGCACCATCTGCGTAACACCGACGGCATCTTCACCGGCGACGATGCGTTGCGGTCTTGGATCATAGATATCCATGCCCATCCATTTAAAGCCGGGCTCAAGTACCGCTTGCGCCTTGGCGACAGCAAGCCCGACCACGAAGGTCGTTTTGCAGTGCCCTGAGTCGCCATACATAATATTGATCGCGCCCTTGAGAAAGTGCCTGCCCACGGCGTAACGCGCCGTCTGTGGTTTTTCCATCCATTCGCCAATAGTGGGCATGTAGTAATCATCGGGCGCTTCGGTACTGGCCGAATCAGCATTGACCGGCTCTTTATCTGGAACGTCGACAACTTTCCACAATGGGTTGGCGTAGATTTTCGCGAGTTTTCCTTTGGTTGATCCATTAAACGCCACGGCTAACTCCCGGTTGGCGAATTCCATTGCCTTTTCCGGGTTGTTATTTCGATGATCGAGCAAGTAGAGCCAAAGGACAGGTTTTTGCGTCAGCGTGGCGAAAATATCCTCTTGGCTAAAGTTTCCCTTGATGTAATCAATCAACCAAACCAGCAGTTTGTTCACTGCCTTGTCACGGTCAATTTCCGGTTGGCCGACACCGGCCAGCAGCTTGGCGATAAGCTCGCGATCCTCGGTGTTTCGACCGGGCTCCAGCGCGTCCAGATCAATGGGCGTGCCGTCGCCGACGATGATAGGCGCTGGTGCATCGCTGTCGTCTTCCTTGCGCTTGAGCAGCCCTTGCAGCTCGGCAATGGCAGGGTGGTCGTGGGCGAGGTGGGCGATAGGCTTGACTGGTCCATCGGGGTGAAAGGTAAGGGTCAGGAAGCGCGCGGCAGCACCAAAGTAGATTTCGCAGTGGTCGCAACCACCGGGATGTGCTTTGGCGCTGTCCTGATACCCGGCCAGATCTTTGGTGGACACCCAAACGAAGGCTCGCTTGCCTGTACCGCTGGGTGATATTTCCGAGTAAGTATCTAGCGCTTCCAGCAGCTCCATAGGCCCGGTCACATCATCAAAGTCAAAACCCACCAGCGTTTCGCCGTCAACTTCGATGCCACCGGTAAACACCAGACCGATACCGGAAAGGTCACGTCCGGTGGCAACCTGGGCAATTTCCAGCATCGGCCCCCAATGCGTTGGATCAGCAGTAGAAAGTTTACTGGCGCCATCGTGGGGGATTTTGTCCCACTTTTCCCGCTTTGGATTCCACACTGCCACGTAACCAACAAAACGGGGTAAAGCCGCAAGTTCCTGAAACATATCTATCGCTTCGGGAAGCATTGGCGGCGGTGCCCATTCGGGTGTTGCTAATTCTGTTTCTGCGTTCATGTACAGCCCCCGTATTGCTAAGTAAGCAGCCGGGGTTTATATTGACCTCGGTGCGTTCATCACCACCCCTAAAACCTTCCGCGTTACTCTTTTGGCGTGGAAGGTTTTTTATTGCCGGCATTTAGCTTTATTTATCGAGTGCAACTCCGCTTCGGTGAAGTAGTGTCGATAAAGAATTATCACCGCCGTACCTGTTTCGGTCGTGTCGTGTTTCTTTAAATGCTTGTTCCCGTTCATGCTTTACGGCTCAGCAGATAATCGACAAATTTTTCCAGAGCAAACGCAAACTCATTACCGAAACGCAGAACAGCGCCGGACTCGGACAGTCCGTTGGTTTGCCGATTGCGCAGGAGATAGCTAAGTGTTTTCGGCTTCAGGCCAGGATTGGCTTCAAGCAGTTGCTTGCGCGAAACGATAGTCACTGTGTTCATCGTTGAGACTCCACGCAGGTTTTAGTAAGGCACAACTACTTAATACAACTAAACCGAAAGTCAGGCAAACATCGGGGGTGTGGATAACTAGAGTAACTAGTTGGTAGGCAGTGGATAACTTAATCTTAATTGAGACGAATAATAACTGTAGAGAATTCTGCTGGTAACAACTCTTCAAATGAAAAAATCTGCTAGAGCAATCGGCATGACTAGCAGATTTTGCTAATCATGCCGTCTGTCTAAATCAGGCGTTTATTTCAACCTCCTGAATACCTCAGCCATCGCTTTCTCGGCGGCGGCTTGCTTGGTCTTGATGCTGAGGTGGGCGTAGCGTGCCGTCGATTGCTGGCTGCGGTGTCCGAGGATCTGCCCGACCGTATACAGGTCGGTGCCAGCGTTGATCAACTGCGTGGCCGCGTCGTGCCGAAGGTCGTGAAACCTGAACGCCTTGAGCCCCGCTGCCTTCAGTGCTTTGTTCCAGTGCTTGCGAAAACACAGCGGTTTCTCGCCATCAGCGCGACCGAACACCAGCCCCTTCGCCTTCCTATGCAGCATCAGCGCGGCAATCGCTGGTGCCGGAAACACCAAGACACGGGGGTCGCCGTTTTTCGTGATGGGGAGCGTGGCCGTGCGTTTCTTCAGGTCGATACCTTCCCAGCGCAATGACTGTAATTCACCCAGGCGCGCACCGGTGGTCATTGCCAGTGTGACCAACAGCTTCAGCAGCGGCCACTCGGATTTATCGCATGCAGCGAGCAGCGCCTTGCGCTCATCGTCGTCGAGGAAGCGAATGCGAGCGTTATTTTCGGTTTTGCTGCTGATGGTCTTGGCCGGGTTGGTTGCGACGTACTCTTCGTCGACGGCGAACTGAAACAGTGCGGACCAAGCAGCTTTGCGCCGATTCACAGTGGCAGGTGCACGACCCTTGGCATAAGACTTGAGGTCAGCCTTGATCAGGCTTTCGGTGATATCGAGCAGACGTTCTTCACCGTAGGCATCAGTCAGTGCCTGGACGCGACCTTTGCGCGAGATGTCGCGCCCCGTCCACGCTTCCATGTACAGCTCGGCCAGTTTTTCGAGGGTGATTTTGGCTTTGGGATTACCGAGAGCTTCAAGGCGCTGATTATCACGCAGCAGTTCGTTGGCCCAGGTTGAGGCGTCTTTCTTGAGCGTAAAGGTCTTGGTGCTGATCAGGCGGTCGCCGGAGCGAATTACCGCCTTGTAGCGGGTTCCCGACTGGCGGGTGAGTTTGACGAAAGTGACGTGCATGGCTGAACTCCCAAGGCCCGGATGGGCCTAGATAGTCGAACGGGAGGACGTACCTTTTCCCGTACCTTGCACGCTTTCGGTTGTTGCGACATCGTGGGTAAACCCTTGATGCTCCTGACAATTCTGGTGGGCCCACACGGACTTGAACCGTGGACCAAAGGATTATGAGTCCTCTGCTCTAACCAACTGAGCTATAGGCCCCATTGGTCGCGGATTATAGCGATGGTTTCGCGGCTGTGCTATCCGAAAAATCCATTACTGCTGTACGAAGAAACGTCGCGGCGAATTCGTCAGGGGGCAGGGGCAGGCTGACGATGTAGCCTTGGATCTGCTCACAGCCTTCGGCAGCCAGGAATTGCTGCTGCGCCTGGGTTTCGACGCCTTCGGCGATGACCGTGAATTGCATGCTTCGACCGAGCGCGATAATGGCGCGCACGATAGCGGCGTCGTGGGGGTCGTCCGGCAAGCCGCGGACGAAGGACTGGTCGATCTTGAGTATGTCCAGCGGCAGGCGCTTGAGGTAACTCAGCGAGGAGTACCCGGTGCCGAAGTCGTCGATCGCCAATTGCACACCCAGATGCTTGAGTTGGTGCAGCACGGCGAGCGCTTCTTCGGCCTGGCTCATGATGAAGTTTTCGGTGATCTCCAGTTGCAGGCAACCGGGATTGAGGCGGTTGTCCTTGAGCAGTTGTTCGATTCGCCCCAAAAGATTCGGTTGGCGCAGCTGGGCACCGGCGAGGTTGACCGACAGTGGGCCGAGGCCTTCGTACATCTGGTTCCATTCGAACATCTGCCGGCAGGCGGTCTCGAGTACCCAGTCGCCTATCTGCAGGATCATGCCGTTTTCTTCGGCAAGTGAGATGAAGTGTTCGGGCGGCACTTCGCCGAAGGTCGGATGACGCCAGCGAATCAGCGCTTCGGCCCCCACCAGGCGATAGTCGTCGAGGCTGATCTTGGGTTGGTAGCACAGGTGCAGTTCATTGCGCTCGATGGCGCGTCGCAGTTCGTGCTCCAGCGCCACACGCTCGCTGGCTTGAGCGGTGAGGTCGCAGGTATAGCTTTCTACGCGGTTACGGCCTTTGGCCTTGGAGCGGTACATCGCTGCGTCGGCGTTTTTGATCAGCGTGGCTACGTCACTGCCATCCTTGGGGTAGAGGCTGGTGCCGATGCTGGAGCTGATGAAAAACTCATGCTCACCCGCCTGGAACGGCGCGGTAAAGCAATTGAGCAGCTTGGTGGCGATGTTGTCGGCGTCGCTGGGTTGCTGCAGGCCCGGGAGCAGGATGATGAATTCGTCGCCGCCCAGGCGCGCGACAGTGTCGATGTCTCGCAACTGCTCCTTGAGACGCACGGCAATCCCCTTGAGCAAAAGATCGCCGACCGGGTGACCGAGGCTGTCATTGATGTGTTTGAAACGGTCCAGATCCAGGAACAGCACTGCGCCCTGACCGCCGTTTTCCTTCTGGTGATTCAGCGCGTTGAGCAGGCGACTTTCGAACAACGTGCGGTTTGGCAGACCGGTCAGCGGGTCGTGGTGAGCCTGGTAGTCCAGTTTGGCCTGGGCGTGCTTGAGGCTGGAGATGTCGGCGAACACAGCCACGAAGTGCGTGATGAAGTTGTTACGATTTCGTACGGCGCTAATGGTCAACCAGCTGGGATAGAGTTCGCCATTTTTGCGTCGGTTGGAAATCTCGCCTTGCCAATGACCTTCGTCGGTCAGTTGATGCCACATGGCCGCGTAGAACGCACTGTCATGCAGGCCCGAGGCAAGCAGGCGCGGGGTGTGCCCCAGTGCTTCGCTTTCGCTGTAGCCGGTGATTTCGGTAAAGGCGCGGTTGACCGCACTGATGTGCTGCTGGGTATCGGTGATCAACACGCCCTCTGCGGTGCTCTCGAATACCGTCGCGGCCTGCTGCAGTTTTTCCTGCATCAGGTGGCGTTCGGTGATGTCCCGGGCGATGGTCAGCATGCAGTCGTCGTCACCGATCGGTAGCGGACGGCTGGAGACTTCGCAGAGGCGGATCTGCCCATCGCTGCGGCGGATATGGCAGCTGAAATCGCGGACGAAACCATCCCGGTGCAACAGGTCGAGCATTTGTTTGCGCTCGTTGAGGTTGACCCAGATCCCCAGGTCAAGGGCTGAGCGATCCACCGACATCGCGCTGTTGAAGCCGGTAATGCGGCTGAACCCCTCGTTGACCTCCAACAGCAGGCCATCGCTCTGGCGCGACAGCAGCAAGCCGTCGGGGGAGGCGTGGAAGGCCTTGGCGAACTTTTCTTCGGAGGTTTGCAGTTGTTGCTGGGTTTCCTTGAGCTGGGTGATGTCTCGCACCACGACGACCAGCGCCGGGGTGGTATCGAGGTCGAAGGGCTCGGCCGAGATCAGGCCGGTGAACACCTGGCCATTGCTGCGACGAAAGGGCATCTCCAGGTTTCGAATGCTGCCGGCCTGCAAGCGCTGCAGCAGCCCGGGCCCGACACCCGGAATACCCCAGATGTTCAAGTCGGTGGCAGTCTGGCCGATTACGTCTTCGGCCTTTAGGCCGATCTGTTCTTCGAACGCATCGTTGACCTCCAGCAGGCAACCGTCACTCAGGCGTGCGATCACCAGGATGTCTGGGCACTGCTGGAACACCGAGGCAAACTTCTGTTCAGACAAGCGCAGTGCTTCTTCGGTGCGTTTGGTCTCGCTGATGTCGATCATCAAGCCGCGCATCACCGGCTCATGACCGTGTTCGATCAGGCTGACGATGTCGCGGACCCAGATGCAACGACCGTCAGCGGTGATGACCCGGTAATCGAGAGTGTGGTCACGCCCGGCCAACACTTCGTGGTCGCAGAAACTCTGCGCGCGGGTGAGGTCGGCGGGGTGGATGATGTTGCGCCAGAAGCCTGGGATCAGCCAATGCGACAAGGGGTAACCGAGCAGGTCTTCGGCGTGGGGCGACACGTAGCTGTAGGTGAAGTCGCTCATCCGCGCTTCCCAGGCGATGGCCGAAAGGCTTTCCACCAGCCCGCGGTAGTGGTATTCGCTGCTGCGCAGTTCCTGCTCCAGGTTGACCCTGCGGGCGATTTCCGAGCTCAAGCGGCGGTTGACGCGGATCACGGCGGCGAGCACGGCGATCAGTAAAAGTAGCCCAGGCAAGCCGTAGACCAATAGATCGGACCAGAATGTTCGATGATCCAGTACGTTGCCGACCCAATGTTCCTGGATCGAACTGATTTCAGCAGGTGTCATGTCGGCGAGGACTTTATCCAGAATGCCGACCAGCATTTTGTTGTCACGGGGTACACCCATTGCCAACTGGTAGCGGTAGGGGGTTTCGCCGCTGACGTACAGCCCGTCGAGTTTGAGCTGGCGCAGACTCCAGACGCTGGAAGCGAGATCGCCTACCACGGCGTCTACTTCATCGGTAGCCAGCGCCTGTAAAGCGGAGCTGACATTGGGCATCGCCACCAGGTTCAAATCGGGATGGTGGGTGCGCAACAGTTCGTGAGGTGCGTAGTTTTCCACTACGGCGATTTTTAGCCCGTACAGGTCTTTGAGTTTGCGCGGTTGGGCGCCTCCGACGTGCGCCAGGATGACGATCGGGAAGTCCAGGTAGGGACGGGTGAATGACAGGTAGGCCTGGCGTTCCGGGGTCGACATGATGCCCGGCAAAAGGTCCAGCTTGCCTTGCTTGGCCTGGTCCAGTACCACCGTCCAGCTCACGGGCTCAATGGGCGTGAGCTTGATGGCCAGCCGCTGGCGAATACGGTCGATATAGTCTGCAGCAAGGCCCTGGTAACGCCCCTGGTCGTCGCGAAACTCAAAGGGCGGCCAGGATGCATCGACACCCAGGCGCAGGTCCGGATGGGCCGCCAGCCAGCTACGTTCTTCGTCAGTGAGAGTCAGCGCGCCAGCCGTTGCGGTCCAGGTCATCAGCGACAGCAAAAAACACACGGTCGGCAGTCTGGGCATAACGGTCTCGTTATGGCTCGGGGAATGTTTCGAGTGTAGACGGGCAAATCGGCGGGTGGGGTGGAGCGGGGGAATTATCTGCAAAAACAAAACCCCCGGCCTGGGCCGGGGGTTCTGGTATCACTCGTCGAGGAAGGAGCGCAGATGCTCGCTTCTCGTCGGATGGCGCAGCTTGCGCAACGCCTTGGCTTCGATCTGACGAATCCGTTCGCGGGTAACGTCGAACTGCTTACCAACTTCCTCGAGGGTGTGGTCGGTATTCATGTCGATACCGAAGCGCATGCGCAGTACCTTGGCTTCACGGGCAGTAAGGCCGGACAGCACTTCGCGAGTCGCTTCCTTAAGGCTCTCAACGGTTGCAACATCGATTGGCGACTGCATGGTCGAGTCTTCGATGAAGTCACCCAGATGGGAGTCTTCGTCATCACCGATCGGGGTTTCCATGGAGATCGGCTCTTTTGCAATCTTCAATACCTTGCGGATCTTGTCCTCAGGCATTTCCATGCGTTCACCCAGCTCTTCCGGGGTCGGTTCGCGACCCATTTCCTGCAACATCTGGCGGGAAATGCGGTTGAGCTTGTTGATCGTCTCGATCATGTGCACCGGAATACGGATGGTGCGGGCCTGGTCGGCGATCGAGCGAGTGATCGCCTGACGGATCCACCAGGTGGCATAAGTCGAGAATTTGTAGCCGCGGCGGTATTCGAACTTGTCTACCGCTTTCATCAGGCCGATGTTGCCTTCCTGGATCAGGTCGAGGAACTGCAGGCCACGGTTGGTGTACTTCTTGGCGATGGAGATCACCAGACGCAAGTTCGCTTCGACCATCTCTTTCTTCGCGCGGCGGGCCTTGGCCTCACCGATCGACATGCGACGGTTGATGTCCTTGATCTCGGCGATCGTCAAACCGGTTTCGGTTTCCAGCGCGGTCAGCTTCTGCTGGCAACGAATGATATCCGGCTGCACGCGACCGATGGCTTCAGCGTATTTGCTTTTGCCTTTGGCCAGTGCATCGCTCCAGCTTTCGTCGACTTCGTTGCCCGGGAACTGGCGCAGGAAGTCGGCACGCGGCATGCGTGCATCACGAACGCAGAGCTGCATGATTGCACGCTCTTGCTGGCGCAGACGATCCAGGGCACTGCGCACACGCTCGACCAGGCCTTCGAATTGCTTCGGAACCAGTTTGATCGGCATGAACAGGTCGGACAGGGCCAACAGCTCGGCAATCGCCAGCTTGTTGTGGCGACCGTGCTTTTTCAGCGCCTTGCGGGTGATTTCCATCTGATCGGCGACAGCACCAAAGCGCTGGGCGGCGATGATGGGATCCGGACCGCTTTCGGCTTCTTCTTCGTCATCGGAAGCTTCGGCGTCATCGTCGTCGGAATCGTCATCCGCTTTCGCGGTCTTGGTGTCGATCGGCGGCGGAACCTCCGCAGCAGGCGGCGCAATACCGTCGTCCGGGTCGATATAACCGCTCAGGACGTCGGACAGGCGGCCACCTTCGGTGGTAACGCGAGTGTATTCGGAGAGAATATGATCAACCGTGCCAGGGAAGTGCGCGATTGCGCTCATCACTTCACGGATACCCTCTTCAATACGCTTGGCGATTTCAATTTCGCCTTCACGCGTGAGGAGCTCGACCGTACCCATTTCGCGCATGTACATGCGCACTGGGTCAGTGGTGCGACCGATATCGGTCTCCACCGCTGCCAACGCGGCGGCGGCTTCTTCCGCAGCGGCCTCGTCGGTATCGGCGTCGGCCAACATAAGGGCGTCCGCATCCGGAGCACTCTCGTGTACGGGGATCCCCATGTCGTTAATCATGCGGATGATGTCTTCCACCTGCTCTGGATCTGAAATATCCTCGGGCAGGTGGTCGTTGACCTCGGCGTAAGTCAGATACTTCTGCTCACGACCCAGTTTGATCAACTCAATAATACGAGACTGCTGTTGCGCTTTTCCGGACATAACACCCTATCCACTGAAGGTCTTGGCGGGCAAAAAACAAGCCGAGGATTATACCTGAGCTATGACCTCACGCGCCAGTTGAGGTCGGGTTTGATGCGGAAACATTCTGTTTTAATAGGTCGCGCATCTGTTTAGCTATCTGAATTTGCTCTTCAGCCGACAATCCCGGCTGCCTTGCTTTCTTGATGAGGTCATCGAGGGTCTGCGTGTGCTGGCCCGCGGATAACCTAGTAATGGTGTCTAAAAACTGTTGTTCAAGGTTATCGCCGTCAATTAGCCATTCCTTTTCTGCGAGGGCTCTCAATAGGCGTCCTTGCTCTGTGCCGTGCCAGCGGGCCATCAACTGAATAGAGTTTAGCCCAGGATTTTTCTGCACAGCCTCGATCAGGGCGATTAGTACCTGAGCGTACGTGTTGCTCTCGTTGGCAAAGTGATCGGCACTCTCAACTTTTTTGGCCAGTTGCGGGTGGTGAATCAGTGTGCGCAAAGCGATAAGCGTCGGGGCTTCCACTGCGACTGGCTTGCGTGGGGCGTAAGGCTCGTCGCGATCACCGCGCTTGCCGTTCTTGCTCCAGGGTTTCTTGTCCCATTTCTTGCCGCCGGCCCCGGATTTCTTCGGCGTCCACTCCTGCTGGGGCGTGTAGGCCTCCTGGGGTTGGTGGAAGTCGGAGTAGTCCGGCATGGCATCGTAATCCATGCCAGGGTCATAGGCCGGTGGCGCGTCCTGAGGCGCGCTGTGTACCAGTTGGCTCACCGCCTCGCCGCTCAGTCCGGTGATTTCCAGCAGCCGCTGGCGCATCAGGGTGCGCAGGTTGGCGCCGGGGACCTTGTCGATCAGCGGTGCGGCGAGGGTGGCCATGTGGGCCTTGCCTTCGAGCGAGCGAGGGTCGGCCTCTTCGGTCAGTTGTTGGAAGAAGTAATCGGCCAGCGGCTGCGCGTGCTGGTTGATCCGTGCGCGAAAGGCGTCGGTGCCTTCGGAGCGGACCAGGGTGTCCGGGTCTTCACCCTCGGGCAGGAACAGGAATCGCGCGCGGCGACCGTCCTGCAGGCTTGTCAGTGTCGCTTCCAGTGCGCGCCAGGCCGCATTGCGGCCGGCCTGGTCGCCGTCGAAACAGAACAGCACGCTGGGCACGACTCGAAACAGTCGTTTCATGTGCTCTTCGCTGGTGGCGGTGCCCAGGGTCGCGACGGCATTGCGCAAGCCTTGCTGGGCGAGGGCGATGACGTCCATGTAGCCCTCGACGACGATGATTTCGTCGAGGTTGCGATTGTTCTTGCGCGCTTCGTACAGGCCGTAGAGTTCCTGGCCTTTATGGAAGACCGAAGTTTCCGGTGAATTGAGGTACTTGGGTTTGTCGTCGCCCAGCACCCGGCCACCAAACGCGATGATACGCCCGCGACTGTCGCGGATCGGGAACATCACGCGGTCACGAAAGCGGTCGTAGCGTTTGCCGGTTTCGGCGTTCTCGATCAGCAGGCCGGCATCAATCATGGCTTTTTGTTGCAGGGTATCGCTGCTCAAGTGCTTGAACAGGTTGTCCCACCCAGGTGGCGCAAAGCCCAGGCCGAAGTCCCGGGCGATTTCACCGGTCAGCCCGCGACCTTTGAGGTAGTCCACGGCGGCTTTGCGTGCCGGATGACTTTTCAGGGCGGCGCGATAGAAATCGGCGGCGGCTGTGAGCAGTGGGTACAGCGGCGAGTCGGTTGGCTGCCGCGGTTTGTGCGAGCGCCCACTTTCTTCGCGGGGGACTTCCATTCCGGCGGCTTTGGCCAGTTCCTCGACAGCCTGGGGGAAATCCAGGTTGTCGTGGTCCATGATGAAGCCCAGGGCATTGCCGCCAGCGCCGCAGCCGAAGCAGTAATAGAACTGCTTGTCGGGGCTCACGCTGAAAGAGGGGGTTTTCTCTTTGTGGAACGGGCAGCAGGCCGTATGGTTTTTTCCGGCCTTTTTCAATTGCAGGCGCGAGCTGACCACGTCGACGATGTCGGTGCGGTTCAGAAGGTCGTCAATGAAGCTCTGGGGAATTAGCCCGGCCATGGCGTTCTCGTCATCTGCGCTGAAAAGGAACCGAAGCGAAGGGTAGCTGAGCGCGGGTCATTACTTGAGGCGCGCAAAGTGTGCGGCTCGACCGGTATCGCCTGCATGATCGCTGTCGGGAAGTGTATCTGCCGAAAATCCACTGACGTTACTGCTCATCAGTATTCGACTATTTGAAAATGTTACGCTGAATCCGGCTGCGACCAGTCAATGGTCTCGGATAGCTCGTAATTCGGCACGCAAACAGGTGCCTTGGGCTGATCGTCGTGAGAGGAATCAGTGGGTGTGCTCGTCAGTAGCCTTGAAAGGCTCGTCAGAAAAGACGTGCACCGCTGGCAAAAGAGCCAGGTCTGACGCGGTGAAGCAGATTTGTCTCAGTCGCATCTGCGGCTTCGACGGTGAAGCATCAAGCGTTTTACGCAAATGCCATAAGCCCGGCTCAGAGCCGGGCTTGGCAGAAGCTTGCTACGATCGTCTGTGTATTAGTACAGACGAACGGCGCGGCGCTGTTCGCGCTGAACTTTCTTGGCGTGACGCTTAACAGCGGCTGCTGCTTTGCGCTTACGCTCAGAAGTTGGCTTCTCGTAAAATTCGCGGCTACGAACTTCAGCCAGTACACCGGCTTTTTCGCAGGAGCGCTTGAAACGACGCAGAGCTACGTCGAAGGGTTCGTTCTCTTTTACTTTGACGGCTGGCATCCAGAGCTACCTTCATTCATTACCGGGGTCAACATCCTCGCGGCAAAAGAGCACTTGAAGACGTCGGTTTTTAAGGGTTGCGGATGTTAACCCCTCATCGCACGGAATGCAAAGCCTCTGATCGAAAACCGCTGGTCGGGGCATCACGCGACGACTATTATGCGCGCCTTCGAATTCAGCCTAAACAAGGCGCAAACCCATGCTAGTACTGGGATTAGAAACCTCTTGCGACGAAACTGGTGTCGCACTCTACGACAGTGAACGAGGCCTGCTGGCCGACGCGCTGTTCAGCCAGATCGACCTGCACCGTGCGTATGGTGGCGTAGTGCCGGAACTGGCCTCGCGTGATCACGTCAAGCGCATGCTGCCCTTGATTCGTCAGGTCCTGGCCGAAGCCGACTGTGTGCCAACCGAGATCGACGCCATCGCTTATACCGCGGGCCCTGGCCTTGTCGGTGCCTTGCTGGTGGGTGCTTCCTGCGCTCAGGCACTGGCCTTTGCCTGGGGCATTCCGGCGCTCGGCGTGCATCACATGGAAGGTCACTTGCTGGCACCGATGTTGGAGTCGCAACCGCCGGAATTCCCGTTCGTCGCTTTGTTGGTGTCGGGCGGCCATACGCAGTTGGTTCAGGTCGACGGGATCGGCCAATACACGCTTCTGGGTGAGACCCTGGACGATGCCGCGGGCGAAGCGTTCGACAAAACCGCGAAGATGATGGGGCTCCATTATCCGGGTGGGCCGGAAATCGCTCGGCTGGCAGAGCAAGGCGTTGCAGGGCGTTTCGTCTTTCCGCGTCCGATGTGCGACCGCCCTGGCCTGGACTTCAGTTTCAGCGGCTTGAAAACCTTCGCCCTGAACACCTGGCAGCAGTGTGTGAGTGCCGGGGACGACGGTGAGCAAGCCCGTTGCGACATCTCGCTGGCGTTCCAGCAGGCCGTGGTGGAGACTTTGACCATCAAGTGCAAGCGTGCCCTGAAAGCGGCTGGCATGAAGCGCCTGGTGATCGCTGGGGGCGTCAGTGCCAACAAGGCGTTGCGCTCTTCCCTGGAAAAGATGCTAGGCGACATGAAGGGCGATGTTTTTTACGCCCGTGCGCAGTTCTGTACCGATAATGGCGCCATGATTGCGTTTGCGGGCTGCCAACGCCTGAAGGCTGGTCAGCAGGAAAGCCTGGCGATCAGTGTGCAGGCGCGGTGGCCGATGGAGCAGTTGTCGCCCCTGTGATGAAGCGTACTCATGCCGGGCTGCTAAAAATGCCGTTCGCGCCCCGCAAACAGGTCGCGTAGATTGCCCCGGTGGCGCCAGACGATCATGCCGGTCAGGGCGCACATGGGCAGCAGTGCTGCCGGTTCTTGCCAGGCCAGCAGTGGCAGGGTCAAGGGCGTGGCGATCAAGGCGGCCAGCGAGCTGGTGCGGGTCAGGTAGAACGTCAGCAGCCAGGCACAGACCGCCATCAAGGCTGCAGGCGGGTATAACCCCAGCAACATGCCGGCAGCGGTGGCGACACCCTTGCCACCGCGAAAGCGGAAGTAAAGCGGGAACAGGTGACCGATGACGGCGCAAACGCCGACCCAGGCCTGATCCTGCAGTGACAGGCCGGCGGCGCTGGCGACCAGTACGGGCAGCAGGCCTTTGCAGAGGTCGCCGAGCAGGGTCAGGATGGCGAGTTTCTTGCCGGCCAGGCGCAACATGTTGGTGGCGCCAGCATTGCCCGAACCACTCATTCGCGGATCGGGGTTACCGGTCAGGCGGCTGAGCAAGATGGCGAAGGACAGCGAGCCGAGCAGGTAGGCGAGGATCGCCAGTAACCAAAACATGCTAACTATTCCGGGCGAGGACGCCCTGATTCTAACGGCGCATTGCGCCCTTGTCGTGTAGCGGAGAAAAGTGCTTGGACAGAGTGTTTATCGAGGGCCTGGAAGTCGACACTGTGATCGGTGCCTATGACTGGGAGCGAGGCATCCGACAGTGCTTGCGGCTTGACCTGAGTTTCGCTTGGGACAATCGTCCAGCCGCCGCTGGCGATGACCTGACCCTGGCGCTTGATTACGCGAGCGTTTCGTCGCGTATCCAGGCCTTTGCCGAGCAGGCACAGTTTCAACTGGTCGAGACCTTTGCCGAGCGCCTGGTTGAAGCGCTGATGAGCGAATTCAAGATTACCTGGGTGCGCCTCAAACTGACCAAGCCAGGTGCGGTTCCTGCCGCCACAGGTGGCGTGGGTGTGGAGATCGAGCGCGGATGTCGCTGACTCAGGTGTATCTCGGGCTCGGCAGCAACATCGAGCGCGAAACCCATTTGCAGGCCGGCCTGGATGCCCTGGCGAGCTTTCTCGTGGATATGCGTTGCTCGGCGGTCTTCGAAAGCCAGCCGGTGGGGATCAAGAGCGGGCCGTTCTTCAACTTCGTGGTGTCGGCTTATACCGACTTGCCGTTGATGGAATTGGATCGCCGTCTGAAGTTTATCGAAGCGGATAATGGGCGTTACGCACCCGATCGCCGAGGTTTGCCTCTGGATATCGACGTTTTACTCTTCGGTGATTTGGTGGGCAACTTCGATGGCCTGGTGCTGCCGAGGGCGGAAATTCTTAAAAACGCCTTTGTGTTGTGGCCGCTGTCGCTGATTGCTCCGGATCGCGTGCACCCGGGCGTAGGTAAAAGTTTCGCCGAGTTGTGGGCTGAATCGCAGATTGATCAGGTGTTGGCACCCGTGGCTTTCGAATGGCGCGGTGAGCAACTGACACCTTTGAATTTGTTGTGATTTAACTGACGCCTTCGCGAGCAGGCTCGCTCCCACAGGGTTCAGCGCAACACTTGTGGGGGCGAGCCTGCTCGCGAAGTCTTTCAGGACGACGCCTCTTTGTAAGCTTTCAATGCCTTGAGCCGCTCTCGCTTGATCGCCTCACCCAATTCAGGCCCTTTAAATCCCTGCTCCAGCAAAGGCTGAACCGCAACGCTGCGCGCCGCCGTCGCTGCCCCGCGCAAATAGTCCGCCTGTGGATAACTTCTCTCCTCCAGTCCCTTGCGTCCGCGTGCATCCATTTCGCATGCGGCGAGAAACTCTTCGAACCGCTGCGGTCGACGGAAAACGTCAAAGCTCTGCAGTAGCTCGAGCAAAGTAGATGCCTTCAGCTCCAGCGCGCGATGCCCGTGGGTGTGATATTCGCCCACCAGTAGCGCCAACTCCTGGCAATCCCTTGGCGCCTTGAAGCGTTCGTTGACCGCCTTGATCAGCTTCAGCCCCTTGGACTCATGGGCGATATGGCGAGGCCATTGCTCCTCTGGCGTCAGCCCTTTTCCCAGGTCATGCAGCAGGCAGGCCCAGCGTACGGTCAGCGGTTGTTTATGGTGTGCCGCTTGCTGAAGCACGCTCAGGGTGTGGGCGCCGGTGTCGATTTCCGGATGGTGTATCGCGGGCTGCGGTACACCGAACAGCGCGTCGACTTCCGGCATCAGCACTTTGAGCGCACCGCAGGCGCGCAACACCTCGATAAACACCTGTGGCTGATTTTCCATGAGGGCGCGGGAGATTTCTTTCCAGCTGCGCTCCGCCGTCAGCGCCTGGAGTTCGCCAGACTCACTGAGTTGGCGCATCAGTTCGAGGGTTTCGGTGGCGACAGTGAACCCAAGCTCCGCGTAGCGTGCCGCGAAACGGGCAACGCGCAAAACCCTGAGGGGATCTTCGGCGAACGCGGGGGAAACGTGGCGAAGTATTCTAGCCTCGAGATCGCGCTGGCCGTGATAGGGGTCGGTCAGGTTCTGCTCATCGTCTTCGGCCATCGCGTTGATCGTCAGGTCGCGGCGAATCAGGTCTTCTTCCAGTGTCACGTCAGGGCTGGCGTGGAACGTGAACCCGCCGTAACCACGCCCGCTTTTGCGTTCGGTCCGGGCAAGGGCATATTCCTCGCCGGTTTTCGGGTGAAGAAACACCGGAAAATCAGCGCCTACCGGGCGAAAACCCTTGGCGAGCATTTCTTCAGTGGTCGCACCGACCACGACGCGGTCGATGTCGGTGACTGCTATGCCGAGCAAGCGATCACGTACGGCACCGCCAACTTTATAAATCCGCATGAAAAACCTCCGTTAGCTCGACAGGATAACCTTTACGTCGAGCGTTCGGAGGCACAACCAGGATCACAAATGGATGACGGCCAGGTCCAGCCGTCCGTAATCGCCTTCGCTGTGTTCCCCCTTAGGTGGCACATGGTGGGTTTTCATGACCTGGTCACCTTGCAGGGTTTCCAGATGAATATCGAAACCCCAGAGACGGTGCAGATGCTTGAGCACTTCCTCGGTGGACTCTCCCAGGGGTTTACGGTCGTGTTGTTGGTGGCGCAGGGTCAGGGAGCGATCGCCGCGCCTGTCGATGCTGTAGATCTGCACGTTGGGTTCGCGATTGCCAAGGTTGTACTGTGCCGCCAGGGTTTCACGGATGATGCGATAACCGCCTTCGTCGTGAATGGCTGGCACCAGCAGGTCGTCCTTCTGGTCGTCATCGAGAATGCTGAACAATTTCAAGTCGCGAATCACTTTGGGTGAAAGGTACTGCAGGATGAAGCTCTCATCCTTGAAGCTGCTCATGGCGAACTTGATAGCCGCGAGCCAGTCGGTGCCGGCAATGTCAGGGAACCAGCGGTAATCCTCTTCAGTAGGTTCTTCACACATGCGACGGATATCGCGGTACATGGCAAAGCCCAGGGCGTAAGGGTTGATGCCACTGTAGTAGGGGCTGTCGAAGCCAGGCTGGAAGACCACGCTGGTGTGTGATGTCAGGAACTCCATCATGAAACCGTCGGTCACCAGGCCTTCGTCGTACAGGTCGTTCATCAGGGTGTAGTGCCAGAATGTCGCCCAGCCTTCGTTCATGACCTGGGTCTGGCGCTGTGGATAAAAATACTGGGCGATCTTGCGTACGATCCGCACAATTTCCCGCTGCCACGGCTCCAGCAGCGGTGCATGTTTTTCGATGAAGTACAGGATGTTTTCCTGCGGTTCGGCGGGGAAGCGCGCGTTGTCCTTGTCGCTGTACTTGTCCGCGCCCTTGGGTATGGTGCGCCACAGATCGTTGATCTGCTTCTGCAGATGTTCTTCCCGGTCCTTTTGCCGACGCCGTTCTTCCTCCGCGGAAATAGGATAGGGGCGTTTGTAGCGGTCCACCCCGTAGTTCATCAGCGCGTGGCAGGAGTCGAGCAAGTCTTCAACCGCATCGATGCCATGGCGCTCTTCACACTGCATGATGTACTGCTTGGCGAACACCAGGTAGTCGATGATCGAGCTGGCATCGGTCCAGGTGCGGAACAGGTAATTGCCCTTGAAAAAGCTGTTATGCCCGTAGCACGCATGCGCCACCACCAGCGCCTGCATGCAGATGGTGTTTTCCTCCATGAGGTAGGCAATGCAGGGGTCGGAGTTGATCACGATTTCATAGGCCAGCCCCATCTGGCCGCGGGTATAGGACTTTTCCGTACTGAGGAAGTGTTTGCCATAGGACCAGTGGTGATAGCCCAGCGGCATGCCGACGGAGGCGTAGGCGTCCATCATCTGTTCGGCGGTGATCACTTCGATCTGGTTAGGGTACGTATCGAGCGCGTAGCGAGCTGCAATACGACTGATTTCACGGTCGTACGCCTGGATCAGCTCGAACGTCCACTCCGATCCGGTGGATATGGGTTGGCGCTTCAGCTCTTTGGCGGTCATGTCACTAACCTGCGCTGGAAGAGTTCACGGAAGACCGGATAGATATCCCCGGCCGAGACCAGTTGTTGCTGGGCGAAAGTGTCGGAAAAGGCTTCGGCGATACGCTCGTACTCGAACCACAGGGCCTGGTGTTCTCGTGGAGTGATCTCAACGTAAGTGTAGTACTGCACGAATGGCATGATCTGGTTGATGAGAATGTCGCGGCAAATCGGCGAGTCGTCGTTCCAGTTGTCGCCGTCGGAGGCCTGGGCGGCGTAGATGTTCCATTCGTTGGCCGGATAGCGCTCGGCCATGATCTCCTGCATCAGCTTCAAGGCGCTGGACACAATGGTCCCGCCGGTTTCGCGGGAGTAGAAAAACTCTTCCTCGTCCACTTCGCGAGCGCTGGTGTGGTGGCGAATGAATACCACGTCAATCTTGTCGTAGTTACGCTTGAGAAACAGGTACAGCAGGATGAAGAAGCGCTTGGCGATGTCCTTGGTCGCCTGGGTCATGGAGCCGGAAACGTCCATGAGGCAAAACATCACCGCCTTCGAGCTGGGGTTGGGTTGTTTGATCAGCAAGTTGTACTTGAGGTCGAAGGTGTCGAGAAACGGCACGCGGTGAATGCGGGCGCTGAGTTTTTCGATTTCTGCCTCAAGTTCCTGTATATCGCCGAAATTGTCAGGCTCTTCCTGCTTGAGTCGCAGGAGTTCTTCCTTGGCTTCGCGCAGTTTCGCCCGGCTGCTGCCCGAGAGGGCGATTCGCCGTGCATGGGCTGAGCGCAATGTGCGGATGATGTTGATCCGCGACGGGTTGCCCTCGTTGCTGATCCCCGCGCGCACTGTCTTGAAGGTGTCGGTGCCGGTCAGGTTGCGCTTGACCAGGTTCGGCAGCTCCAAGTCTTCGAACATGAATTCGAGGAATTCTTCCTGGGTGATCTGGAAGACGAATTCGTCCATCCCTTCGCCCGAGTTACCAGCCTTGCCAGGGCCTCTGCCGCCTCCACCCCCTGGTGGGCGGGCAATGTGTTCGCCGCTGGTGAATTCCTTGTTGCCCGGGTGCACGATGGTCTGTTTGCCACCGCGACCATGGTGAAGCACCGGTTCGTCGATGTCGCGCCCCGGGATACTGATTTGCTCGCCGTGTTCCATATCGGTAATGGAGCGCCGGCTGACCGCCTCTTCGACAGCCTTTTTGATGTGATCACGGTAACGCCGCAGAAATCGTTGGCGGTTTACCGTGCTCTTGTTCTTGCCATTGAGACGTCGGTCGATCACATAGCTCATGACTGCTCCTTAGAAGCTGTCCTGAAAGGGGCGAGCGGTGATGCAGCATCGGACCGAGAGCCAGGGGATATTCAACGCTCCCCCAAGCGCTTTGGATGCTGCCTGAACTCGCTACCGACTTTCGAACACCTTCCAGAGGCCTGTGTATCAGAAAAAGCACGCACAGGTCTCTGGCTGACGACAACCGGTCTGACCGGCAGCGGGTTATTGTGATTTTCTGACCCGCAGGTACCACTCGGACAGCAGCCGTACCTGTTTGTCGGTGTAACCCCGCTCGACCATCCGTGTGACGAAGTCGTTGTGTTTCTGCTGGTCCTCTTTGCTGGCCTTGGCGTTGAAGCTGATAACTGGCAGCAGGTCTTCGGTGTTGGAGAACATTTTCTTCTCGATGACCACCCGCAGTTTTTCGTAGCTGAGCCAGGTCGGGTTCTTGCCGTTGTTGTTGGCACGGGCACGCAGCACGAAGTTGACGATTTCGTTGCGGAAATCCTTCGGATTGCTGATGCCGGCCGGTTTTTCGATTTTCTCCAACTCTTCGTTCAATGCTACGCGGTTGAGGATCTCGCCGGTTTCCGGGTCTCGGTACTCCTGGTCCTGAATCCAGAAATCCGCGTACAGCACATAACGATCGAAGATGTTCTGGCCGTACTCGCTGTAGGACTCGAGGTAGGCGGTCTGGATCTCCTTGCCGATAAATTCGATGTACCGCGGTGCCAGGTACTCCTTGAGGAAGCGCAGGTAGCGTTCGCGGGTTTCGGCCTGGAACTGTTCCTGTTCGATCTGTTGCTCCAGCACGTAGAGCAGGTGCACCGGGTTGGCAGCGATTTCGTGGGGATCGAAGTTGAAGACCTTGGAAAGGATCTTGAACGCGAAGCGGGTGGACAGGCCGTTCATGCCTTCATCGACGCCGGCGTTGTCACGATATTCCTGGATCGACTTGGCCTTCGGATCGGTGTCCTTGAGGTTTTCGCCGTCATACACACGCATCTTGGAGTAGATGTTGGAGTTTTCCGGCTCCTTCAGGCGTGACAACACGGTGAACTGGGCGAGCATTTTCAAGGTGTCGGGCGCGCAATGGGCCTTGGCCAGCGAGCTGTTGAACAGCAACTTGTCGTAGATCTTCACTTCGTCGCTGACCCGCAGGCAGTACGGCACCTTGACGATGTAGATCCGGTCGATGAACGCTTCGTTGTTCTTGTTGTTACGGAAGGTATGCCATTCCGATTCGTTGGAGTGGGCCAGCAGGATCCCGGTAAACGGAATCGCCCCGAGGCCTTCGGTGCTGTTGTAGTTGCCTTCCTGGGTGGCCGTCAGCAAGGGGTGCAGTACCTTGATCGGGGCCTTGAACATTTCGACGAACTCCATCAGGCCCTGGTTGGCCCGGCACAGTGCGCCCGAATAGCTGTAGGCGTCGGCGTCGTTCTGCGGGAATTCTTCCAGTTTGCGGATATCGACCTTGCCCACCAGTGCCGAGATGTCCTGGTTGTTTTCATCTCCCGGCTCGGTCTTGGCCACGGCGATCTGATTCAGGATCGACGGATAGAGCTTGACCACGCGGAACTGGCTGATGTCGCCGCCGAATTCGGCCAGGCGCTTGGTGGCCCATGGCGACATGATGGTGTTGAGGTAGCGCCGTGGGATGCCGAAGTCTTCCTCGAGGATCGCACCATCTTCAGTGGCGTTGAACAGACCCAGGGGCGATTCGAATACTGGCGAGCCCTTGATCGCGTAGAAGGGCACTTTTTCCATCAGTTGTTTGAGTTTTTCGGCCAGGGACGACTTACCGCCGCCGACGGGGCCGAGCAGGTAAAGGATCTGTTTCTTCTCTTCCAGGCCTTGGGCGGCATGGCGGAAATACGACACGATCTGGTCGATGCATTCTTCCATCCCGTGGAAGTCCTCAAAGGCCGGGTAGCGACGGATTACCTTGTTGGAGAAGATTCGCGACAGCCTCGAGTTGGTCGAGGTGTCGAGCAGCTCCGGTTCACCGATGGCCAGCAACAGACGCTCGGCTGCGGAAACGTAGGCGCTACGGTCCTTTTTGCACAACTCCAGATACTCTTGCAGAGAGAGTTCTTCCTGGCGTGTGGACTCGAAACGTTGTTGGAAGTGGCTAAAGATACTCATGACGTCACCTCGCTCGATACGTGGAGCCGACGCCGGATCACTCAGTCGATGCTGGCAGCAACCGAACAGGCGGTCGCTGTTTACCCCCCAGAACTCTTTCGGAGCTGACTACCCCGAAAGCTACTCCCGATGACCCGTGCGCCGGTGTACCGGCTCTCCCCTGTTTTGGATGGCCTGCGCTTAAGGATAGTTGGGAATTTGGGAGGTAAAGGCGAGATACGTAATTAGTTGTGGCAGACCGTTCGTCTGCCACCGCGCTAGCCCGCAGGGGGCGGGGCCTTGCGCATGACAAAAAAATTATTCGGTGGTGCCTTGCGCTGTTTCTGAAGGAAAAGTCGTACGCCATAGCTCGAATCCGCCGTCCATGCTGTAGACGTCGGAAAAACCCTGGCTGACCAGGTAGGCGGCGGCACCCTGGCTGGAGTTGCCGTGATAACAAACCACCACGGTAGGTGCGTCCAGATCAGCACCCTGGATGAAGGCGTGCAGGGAGTGGTTGTCCAGATGCTTCGAGCCGCTGATGTGCAGGGCGGCGAAGGTTGCAGGGTCACGGACGTCGACCACCACTGCGCCCTGTTCGCGCAGGGCCTGGGCCTGTTCCGGGGGGATACGTTTGAATTCGCTCATGGCGGGCTCCTGTGGCTCGGCAGAAAGTGCAGTCTAGCGCGGGGCGCTGGCTGGCGATGGTTCGGAAATCTGTGGGGCGACTGGCGGCTCTGCGGTATGGCCGTGTTCGTCGCATTTGCAGGCCAGGCGTTCACCCGTGTCGACATTCATCAGGGTCAGGGCACCGCCCCAGACACAGCCAGTGTCGAGGGCCGAGATGCCCGGCTCCTGGATCTTGCCTTCCAGTGCTGCCCAGTGCCCGAAGATGATCTTCACGTCCCTGGTCTTGCGTTCCTTGTGCTGGAACCACGGCTTGAAGCCTGCAGGTGCCGTGCCCAGACCTTCCTTGCTCTTGAGGTCGAGTTTGCCCTCGGCCGTACAGAAGCGCATGCGCGTGAAATAGTTGGTAATCACCCGCAGGCGCGTGACGCCCTTGAGGTCGCTGTCCCATTTCGCCGGATCGTTACCGTACATGCCATCGAGGTAAGGCGGCAGCAGGTTGTCATCGCGCAGGGCCGTCTCGACTTCGGCGGCGTATTTCAATGCTTTGCGCAGCGACCATTGTGGCGGAATGCCAGCATGTACCATCGCCACGTTGCGCTGCTCGTCGTAGTGCATGAGTTTTTGCTGGCGCAGCCATTCCAGCAGCTCGGCGCTATCCGGGGCTTCGATAATCTCGCGCAGGGTATCGGCCTTCTTCAGGCGCTCGATATTCTTGCCGGCCGCCAGCAGGTGCAGGTCGTGGTTGCCGAGCACGCACACCAGTGAGTGACGGATGCTATAGAGGAAGCGCAAGGTTTCCAGCGACTGCGGGCCGCGGTTGACCAGGTCGCCTACCAGCCACAGACGATCTGTTGCCGGGTCGAAGGCAACCTTCTTGAGCAGGCATTGCAAGGCATCGAGGCAGCCTTGCAGGTCGCCGACGGCATAGGTTGCCATCAGTGCAAGGCTCCGGGGACCGCCAGGCGGAATGGGGCGATGATGGCCTCGAAATGCTTGCCGTCGTCGGCGCGCATCTCGTAGGTGCCTTGCATGGTGCCGACTTTGGATGTCATGACGGTGCCGCTGCTGTAGGTATGGCTCTTACCCGGTTCAATCAGCGGTTGCTGGCCAACTACGCCCGCGCCGCGAACTTCCTCGACATGCCCATCGCCATCGGTGATGACCCAATGCCGTGACAACAGTTGGGCCGGTAGCAGGCCGTTATTTCGCACGGTGATGGTGTACGCGAAGGCAAAACGCTCTTGCTCGGGTTGTGATTGTTCTGCCAGATAGCGGGTGACGACGCTGACGTCGACCTGATAACGAGGATCGGACATGCAAAAGGGCCTTAAAAACGAAGCGGAACGCGGGACGTAGCTGATAAGTCAGTCTAGGCCAGGTATCGGATAGTAAACCAGACATGGGCGCTGGTGTCCTACCCGATAACGCTTCAGTTCTGTCAGGCGTCCGCGGCTTTCTGTAGGGCTTGTTCGCTGAGCTTGTCAGCAAGGCGTACGAACGCCGCCAGATCGAGCTGCTCGGGACGCAAGCTGCCATCGACGCCGGCGGCTTCGATTTCGGCGTTGCTCAGCAGTAGCTTGAGTGTGTTGCGCAGGGTCTTGCGGCGCTGGTTGAAAGCCTCGCGCACTACGCGCTCAAGCAGGCGGTGATCCTTGGCCGGGTGCGGCAGTACTGCATGGGGCACCAGGCGCACGATGGCCGAGTCGACTTTTGGTGGCGGGTTGAACGCGCCAGGACCTACGTTGAACAGGTGCTCGACCCGGCAGTGGTACTGGACCATGATCGACAGTCGGCCCCAATCACCGCCGCCAGGCCCTGCCGCCAGACGCTCGACCACTTCTTTTTGCAGCATGAAGTGCATGTCGCGAATCAGGTGGGCGTTGTGCAGCAGGTGGAAAATCAGCGGTGTAGAGATGTTGTATGGCAGGTTGCCGACTACGCGCAGGCTGCCAGGTGCCGCATTCAAACTGGTGAAATCGAACTTCAGCGCATCACCCTGATGCAGGTTGAAGTTGCTCTTGCCAGCGAACTGCTGGTTGAGGATCGGGATCAGGTCCTTGTCCAGTTCCACAACGTCGAGCTGGGCGCCGCTGCTGAGCAGGCCCTGGGTCAGCGCGCCCTGGCCAGGGCCGATTTCCAGTAGGCGGTCTTCGGTCTTGGCATGGATGGAGCGCAGGATGCGGTCGATAACGCCGGCATCGTGCAGAAAGTTCTGGCCAAAGCGCTTGCGCGCCTTGTGTTGGTATTGCTCGGTCATAAACGGGTCTCGGCCATCTGGTAGGCGGTTTCCAGGGCGACTTGCAGGCTGCCGGTGTCGATCTTGCCGCTACCGGCCAGGTCCAGGGCGGTGCCGTGGTCGACCGAGGTGCGGATGATCGGCAAGCCGAGAGTCACATTGACTGCTGCGCCAAAGCCTTTGTATTTCAGCACAGGCAGGCCCTGGTCGTGGTACATCGCCAGCACTGCATCGCAGTGCTCCAGATATTTGGGGGTAAACAGAGTGTCGGCGGGCAGTGGGCCGCGTAGGTCCATGCCTTCGCCGCGAAGGCGCTCTAGTGTGGGTTCGATGATATCGATTTCTTCATGGCCCAGGTGTCCGCCTTCACCGGCATGGGGGTTGAGCCCACAGACCAGGATGCGTGGCTGGGCGATGCCGAACTTTTCTTTCAGGTCGGTGTGCAGGATTCGCGTCACCCGCTCCAGACGCTCCGGCGTGATCGCATCGGCAATCTCGCGCAGCGGCAGGTGGGTGGTGACCAGCGCCACGCGCAGACCACGGGTGGCGAGCATCATGACCACTTGCGCGGTATGGGTCAGGTCGGCGAGGAATTCCGTGTGCCCGGAAAAAGCGATACCGGACTCATTGATCACGCCTTTGTGCACCGGAGCGGTGATCATGCCGGCAAAATGCCCGTCCAGGCAGCCCTGGCCAGCGCGGGTAAGGGTTTCCAGGACGAAAGCGGCGTTGGCCTTGTCCAGTTGCCCGGCGACCACCTTGGCATTGAGCGGGGTATCCCACACATACAGGCTGTTGGCGGGAGCGGGAGCATCCGGCCAGTTGTCCGGCGTGACGGGTAGCACATCGACGGCCACGCCCAACTGCGCGGCCCGCTCAAGGAGCAGGTCGCGGCTGGTAATGGCTATCAGGGGGTGCGGCTGGGCGTGCGCGGCGAGCAGCAGGCACAGGTCGGGACCTATGCCGGCCGGTTCGCCGGGTGTCAGCGCGAAACGCTTGGGTTTCACTGTGCTGCCTGGTCGGCGCCAGGGAGTTTGATTTCCACATACGCTTCGTCACGGATCTGACGCAGCCAGGTTTGCAGCTCTTCGTCGTACTTGCGATTACGCAGCACGGTCATCGCTTGCTGTTCGCGAGCCTGGGTCGTGCTGTCGGTGGCGCGACGACCAAGGACTTCCAGCACGTGCCAGCCGTATTGGGTCTGGAATGGCTTGGACAGCTGACCTTGCGGGGTCTTGGCCATCACTTCGCGGAACTCCGGAACCAGTACATTCGGGTCGATCCAGTTCAGGTCGCCGCCATTGAGGGCGGAACCCGGATCTTCCGAGAAGCTTTTCGCCAGTTCGCCGAAATCTTCGCCTGCTTCGATGCGGGCGTAGAGCGACTCGGCCAGGGCCTTGGTCTTTGCTTCGTCACGGATCGGGCTTGGTTTGACCAGGATGTGGCGTACGTGCACTTCGTCACGCACTTGCGCCTCACCGCCACGCTTGTCGGTGATCTTCAGGATGATGAAGCCCCCCGGCGTGCGCATCGGTTGGGTGATGTCGCCCACAGCCATGGTACTCAGCAGGCGATCGAAGGGTGGCGGCAGTTGAGCGGCTTTACGCCAGCCCATGTCGCCACCTTCCAGTGCGGTTTCGCTGGCGGACTTGGCGATTGCCAGTTGACCGAAGTCAGCGCCTTGCTTGAGCTGCTGGTAAACCGCGTCGGCCTGCTTGGCGGCATTCTGGATGGCGTCGGAGTTGGCGCTTTCCGGCGTAGGAATCAGGATGTTGGCCAGGCGGAATTCTTCGGACAGCTGCATTTTGCCAAGATCCGAGGCCAGGAAGTTCTTCACTTCCTGTTCGGAGACCTGGATGCGTTCGGCAACGCGGCGCTGACGCACACGGCTGATGACCATTTCGCGGCGAATCTGGTCACGTGCGTCGTCGTAGGACAGGCCGTCACGCGTCAGGGCGGCGCGGAACTGCTCGACCGACATGTTGTTGCGCTGGGCAATCGTGCCGACGGCCTGGTTCAGTTCTTCATCGGTAATGCGGATGCCGGAGCGCTCGCCGATCTGCAGTTGCAGGTTCTCGACGATCAGGCGCTCAAGCACCTGTTGCTCCAATACGCTGGCCGGTGGCACGGCGGTGCCGCGCTTGGCGATGGTTTGCTGGACTTCATGGACCCGTTGGTCCAGTTGGCTCTGCATGACCACGTCGTTGTCGACAATGGCCACCACTTTATCGATGGACTGTACCGCGGCGTTGGCCGCGGTACCCAGGAACAGCGCGCCCAGCAACAGCGGGCGCAGACAATCAGAAAGCTTGGTCTTCACGTTCACGATAACCTTGGATGCCTTTGTCGAGGAAACTCTCTACTTTGGAGCCAGTGAGGCCGCCGAGTCCCTTCAGAACAATTTGGAGGAAGACGCCATGGTCGCCTTTTTCGTTTTCCGGGGCGTCTTGACTGGTTTCGTCATAATCGACCCAGTAACGGTTGATCAGGCGCAGTTTCCAGCAGCAGTTGTCGTACTCGAAGCCACCGAAGGCTTCCAGGGTACGGTTGCGGTTGTAGTCGTACTGCCAGCGGCTGATGACGTTCCATTGCGGCACGACAGGCCAGATCACCGAGAAGTCGTGCTGTTCGATCTTGTAGTAGTCCTTCACGTAGCCAGGTTGGCCCGGGGTGCCATAGTCACCGCCGCCGACCTGCCATGTACCGGAGTTCTGGTCGTAACGAACCTGGTCATTGCGATAGCGATAGCCGGCGTTGATGACCTTGTTCGGGTTGTCCTCAGGCTGGTAGTGGAACATCGCGCTGCCCGAACGAGGGCTGCGGCTGTCCGGGTCCCAGTTGTAGTCGGCCGTGGTCCGCCAGTCGCGGTTCCAGCGGTATTCGTACTCCAGCGCATAAGGAGAGACGTCAGAGTGCGCATCTTCGCGGGTTTTTGCATCGATGCCCGGCAGCTGGACTTCGCGGTCCTTGAAGTAGAGGGCCTGGCCGACGCTGATGCGTTGGCGTTCGAAGCCGTTTTCTTCGATCCAGCGACTGGTCACGCCCAGGGACAGTTTGTTCTCGTCGCCGACACGATCGGAGCCAGAGAAACGGTTGTCACGGAACAGCGATGCATAGCTGAAGGTGTATTCGCTGGTGTCGAATACCGGAATGTCTTCCTGGTCCTTCTCGGGTACGTAGAGGTAGAACAGGCGTGGTTCGAGGGTCTGGTTATAGTTCTTGCCAAACCAGTTGGTCTTGCGATCGAAATACAGGCCGCTGTCGATGCTGGCGATTGGCACACCACGGTTCTGGTTGCTGTCGAACGTGCCATTGAGCCGGTCCTGTTCTGCACTCTGCGCGGCAATCTGGCTTTTGCCGATGCTGTCCAGGTCCAGTTGGTACTGCGTGTACTGGTACTTGAGTTTAGGCGTCAGGAAGCCGTAGCTCGCCTCCATCGGGAAGCTGACCGCTGGCGCAAGGTTGAGGCGATCGCCATTGGCACGGGCCAGGCCTTGAACGTTTTGGTCGAGGCGCGGCTCAACATTGCCGTCTTCATCGGTGTAGTCGCCGTTCTTCAAATCCCGATCGAACCGCACAAGCTCAGTGTCATACGTGAAATTCAGACCACCTGGACGATCCGGTAGCGCACCGTTGAAGGTGATCTGCGGCAAACGGTCGTACGGAGTGATGTTCGACACAGTCGCCAGTTGATAGGCCTGGGCATTCACGCGGGCGGTGTAACTGTCGCCACGGTAGGTAACAACACCCTGCTGGTTGACGTAGTCGGCGCTCTTCACGCCAATCTGGTCGGTCTGCAGATCCTGGAAGTAATAAGGGTCGCTGATCTTGGTGTAATCGACCTGGGTCAGGACACGCGAATCAAGACCACCCTTGTGCTGCCAGTTGTACATGTAGCGGGTTTTATCGTAATCGGTCTGCAGCTTACGATCGTCGTTCTCGTCGTTCAGGTACGCCGCGCCGAACTGACCTTCGCTGGACTTGGTCAGGTAGCGGAATTCGCCTTCCATCAACAGGCCGCGATCGCTCATGTAGCGTGGGTACAACGTGGCATCGTAGTTTGGTGCCAGGTTGAAGTAGTACGGCGTAACCAGCAGGAAACCGGTATCGGTGCCGGTGCCGATGGTCGGCGGCAGGAAGCCGGATTGACGGCGGTCGTCGATCGGGAAGTAGATATACGGCGTGTACAGGACCGGAATGTCCTTGACCCGCAGTGTCACGTTGGTCGCGGTGCCGAAGCCGGTCGCCGGGTTCAAGGTGATGTTGTTACCCTTGAGTTGCCAGGCGTTGCTGTTCGGTTCGCACGTGGTGTACGTGCCATCCTTGAGGCGGATGATCGCGTTCTCGGCACGCTTGGCGTACAGCGCGTTACCGCGGATACGCGATTTGTGCATCACGTATTCGGCGTTGTCGATCTTGGCTTCACCGGTATCGAGTTGCACGTCGGCGTGGTCACCTACGATCAGTGCACCGTTGTCGCGAATGCGCACGTTGCCGCTTAGCTCGCCACGGCTCTCGGCCTGGTAAAGGTTGGCTTCATCGGCTTCGACCTGCATGCTGCCCTGGCGCATGACCACGTCACCGGCCAGGCTGGCGACCTGCTCATCCTGCTTGTAGCGGGAGGCTTTGGCGCCGACAAAGGTGGGAGCGTCACTTTTATTCGTCTTGTCATTCATGCCAGGACGAATCGGTTCGATATAGGAACCAGAGCAATAAGGACCGGTTTCGGCCAATTGTGCTGCAGTGAGCTGCTCGCGCGGAACCCAGTCGAGGTGGCTGTAGTCTGCGCTACGCGACTTCAGGCCACGGCCTTTGGATTCGGTGACCAGTGCAGGTTTGGCCCCCGTGTCTTCGCTGGCGCCCGTTTCGGCGGGTGACTCGCCGGTGGCGGAGACTGCGCTGCCCTCGTGGACTGGACGCGGTGGCAATGCAGCCGCCGGCGATTTTGGCGCACAATTCCAGGCACCCGAAGCGGAGACCGAGCAGTCATACTGTTCCGCGGCGACCACGAAAGGGCTGGCCAAGGGTTGCAGAGCCAGCAAACTGCCGGTCATCAACAACGGAAATTTTTTACGAAACGCGGGGGATTTCAATGCCATCTTAATAGTCCGGGCTTCCTGCGTGCCATCTGCCCGCGGTGTGGGCCGCACGCCTCTCGATGGTCTGAAAAAGATGCTGGATAATAAAGCATGACCCGCTTGACGGCTAGCGCCGTCGGAGACCCTTGCAATGCCTGACCAAGATATACGTTTGCAACACCTGAAAGTTTGGCTCGATGAGCAATTGGCAATTCTTTTTGCACAACATGGATGGGGTGCCGTACCCCCGGCCACGTTGACTGCGGCAAGTAGCGACGCGAGTTTTCGGCGCTATTTTCGGTGGGAGGGTGCAGGTCAAAGCTTGATCGTGATGGACGCACCTCCGCCCCAGGAAAACTGCAAGCCTTTCGTGGATATCGCTTTTCTGCTGGCGAAATCCGGGATAAATGTGCCGAAAATCTACGCCGAAGACCTTGAGCGCGGATTTCTTTTGCTCAATGACCTGGGCAACCAGACCTACCTGGACGTGATCGACAGCGAAAACGCCGACAATTTGTTCAACGATGCCCTGCAAGCGCTACTGGCGTTCCAGCAATTGCCGATGGTTGCGCCATTGCCGAGTTACGACGTGGCGCTGTTGCGACGCGAGCTGCAATTGTTTCCCGAGTGGTACGTCAAGCATGAGTTGGGCGTCGAGTTCGATGCGGCGCAGCAAGTGCTCTGGCAGCAGGTCAGCGATCTGTTGATCGACAGTGCCCTGGCCCAGCCGAAGGTCCTGGTTCATCGCGACTACATGCCACGCAACCTGATGCTCAGCGAACCCAACCCGGGCGTGTTGGATTTCCAGGACGCCGTCTATGGTCCTGTCACCTATGACGTAACCTGCCTGTTCAAGGATGCCTTCCTCAGTTGGCCCGAGGAGCGCGTGCGCGGCTGGCTGGAAAATTACTGGCAGCAAGCGGCTGCGCTGGACATTCCGGTGCAGCCAGACTTCGAAGACTTCCTGCGCGCCAGCGACCTGATGGGCGTGCAGCGTCACTTGAAAGTGATCGGTATCTTCGCCCGCATTTGCCACCGCGACGGCAAACCGCGCTACCTGGGCGATGTACCACGCTTCTTTGCCTATATAGATGCAGTGATTGCGCGTCGTCCTGAACTGGCTGGGCTGGATGTATTGCTGGCCAGCCTGCGTGCCGGAGTGACCGCATGAAGGCGATGATTCTGGCGGCAGGCAAGGGCGAGCGCATGCGTCCCTTGACCCTGACCACGCCCAAGCCGCTGGTGCGCGCCGGTGGCGTGCCGCTGATCGAGTATCACCTGCGAGCCCTGGCGGCGGCAGGTTTTACCGAGATCGTGATCAATCATGCCTGGCTGGGCCAGCAGATCGAAGACTATCTGGGCGATGGCTCGCGCTACGGCGTGAGCATTCGCTACTCGGCCGAAGGTGAACCCCTGGAGACTGGTGGCGGAATCTTCCGCGCCTTGCCTTTGTTGGGTGACGAAGCTTTCCTGGTGGTCAACGGTGACATCTGGACCGACTACGACTTCAGCGTGCTGCATCAACCCATTACCGGGCTGGCGCATCTGGTGCTGGCCGACAACCCACCCCATCATCTCGCCGGAGACTTCAGCCTGAGCGACGGCCAGGTCCGGGACGGACAGCCGGACACCGCAACCCTGACCTACAGCGGTATTGCCGTGCTGCATCCACAGTTGTTCGATGGCTGCTCGGCAGGAGCGTTCAAGCTCGCGCCGCTATTGCGCAAGGCTATGGCAGACGGGCTAGTGAGCGGCGAACACCTGAGGGGGCATTGGGTCGATGTCGGCACTCACGAGCGCCTGGCCGAAGCTGAAACCCTGATCGAAGCGAGCCGCTGACATGCTGTGGCCAGGGACGCTGATCGGAACCGGAGTGGGGTTTGCCATCGCCAGCATTCCGGGAGCCATGCTTGGCGCCTTGTTGGGGCAGGTGCTGGATCGGCACCTGCACCTGCAAAGCCTGGCGCATTTGCGCGAAAAGCTCGGAGGGCGATCTGTCCTGCGCAACGACGAGTTGTTGTTTGTGTTGCTGGGACGCCTGGCCAAGTGTGATGGACGGGTCGTGGAGGGGCATATCCAGCAGGCTCGCGCGGAGATGCGTGCCTTGGAAATGTCCGAATCGGCACAGCGCCGGGCGATTGCCGCGTTCAATCGTGGCAAGTCGGGCAGTGACCGGTTGCGTGGCCATTTGCGCAGGCTAAGGTCTCAACCCTATGCGGCAGAAGGGGTCTTGCGCGCTTGTTGGCGGATGGTTTGGGCTGATGGGCATGCGGGCAATCGCGAGCGTGAGCTGCTCTTTCAGTGGGGTAATTGGCTGGGGTGGTCCGAACGGCAGGTCAGGGCGTTGGCGGCCGATTACGAGCCACAGCATCGTCCGTTGGTCAGCAGCGTGACAACCTATCAGGACGCTTTGCGGCTGTTGGGTGTAACTGCCACCAGTGAGCCCGCCCAGATCAAGCGCGCCTATCGACGCCTGCTCAGTCGTCATCACCCGGACAAGATTGCCGGCAGTGGTGCAACGGCGTCGCAGGTTCGAGAGGCCACCGATAAGACGCGCGAGCTGCACAACGCCTATACGTTGATTCGTCAACGGCGGGACTTTCGTTAGCAGCGAAGCGTTGCGTCGCCCCGAAAATGGGGCGACTCAGTCCATCAGTTCGACGCATTCTGCGGATTCAACCAGCCCCGCACCCGGCGCACCAATTGTTCCTGTTGTGTCTTGTTATTGCCTGGCAAAGCCTTGAGCGAGACCTGGCTGAAGGCCGAAGTCTTCAGGCGTTTGCTGGCCTGCAGGCGGGCCAGCGCCGCGTTGCGGTCCAGCGGCTTGTCCATATAGAAGAAGTCGACGGTGGGCAGCTTGAGGGTTGGCGCGAGTTCGTCCAGTTCAGGGGCCGCTGTGTTCGGTGTCTGCGCGGCGACCATGACGAAGCGCTCGACCTGCGCCGTCTGCCTCTCGCTCAAATACCGCGCAGCCCAATAGGCGCCCGTACCATGCCCCAGCAGCACCATGCTGCGAGCACTTTGCTGTTCAGCAAAAGCGATGGCTGCGTCGATGCGGGCGAAGATTCGCTCGGCGTCAGCCTTGCTCTGCTCGTCAGGCGTTTCGGCGACGGCCTTGTCCGCCACCTCGGCTTCGCCGCCCGCGGCCTGTTCGATGGGCGCTGCGGTGGTCGAGTCTTTGCTGCCGACGTCTGGCGCTTTGGCTGCTGGAGTGGCTTGCACCACGCGCGGGGTCATGGCTTCGCTTTGCAAATCAGGCAGGGTGATACTCAGGCTGCTCCATTGGGCATCCGGTAATTGGCGGCGCAGCGGGCCGATTGCTTGCGGCCAGTCAACGGTTTCGCCAGCGCCAGGAATGATAATGACCGCACCTTTGGGGTCGGCGGTATTGGCCGCCTTCCACAGGGCCAGGAACGTATCGGAGCCTGCTTGCAATTGCTGTTGTTCCTGGCGCGGAATTTTTCGCTCCAGTGCAATGGCTTCTTCCTGACTACGCTCAGGCAACGGCTGGCGTTCGAGTGGTTTTGTTTCGGAGGGGGTTTCTGCCGCGGCAGGCGTCGGGTCGGCTGCTTCAACGGAAAAAGCCCATGGCAGGACCAGCGACAGGCACAATGCTGGCAGTGCCAGGCGGTAGACAGGGAGCATTGGATATTCCAGGCCAGAAGTTATTCCGGCAGCCTAATGGGTTGGTCAGTTTTTGTCAGTGTGTGAGAGTTCGATGATGCGTTTTCGCTGCCTGTGGGTTATCGGCTGTTTGTGGTTGCCCTTGATGGGCTGGGCGGCGGCCGCGCCACCGGCGCATGTCGCGCCATTGTCGGCAGGCCAGCAACAGTGGTTGGCGCAGCAGGGCGGTTTGCGGGTGGGACTGGTGTTGCAAGCGCCCTACGCCCAGTACGACCGCCGCTTGCAGCGCCTGTCCGGGGTCAATGTCGAGCTGATGAAGTGGCTGGCCAAGTCGCTCAAGGTCGAACTGAGCTGGCGCAACTTTCCCGATCTCGAGCAATTGGAGGCGGCCGCTCGCGCCGGCGAAATCGATCTCGCCCCGGGGCTGACCCAGACTCCTGGCGGCCTGCGCCTCTGGCAGTTTTCCGATCCGTACATGCGGGTGCCACAGCTGGTGGTCAGCGACCAGAAAAGAACTGGGGCGGTTGAGCTGGAAAAACTCGACAGCCAAACCCGCGTCGCCGTGCGCATGCCCAGTGCCACCGCCGACTACCTGCGTGGAAACTATCCGCATTTGAACCTGCAGGGTGTACCGGCCGAACGCCAGGCCTTGCAACTGTTGCTAAGCCAGCAAGCCGCCTACGCGGTGGTCGACGAGGCACAATTGGGGCGCCTGTCCGTTGAACCTGAGTTCTCCGGGCTGGTGGTGGTCGGTGATATCGGCTTGCCACAGCTGCTGCGGGTGGCCACGCGTCGCGACCTGCCGGAGCTGGCCGGCATTGTCGAAAGCGCGCTGCGGGCGATCCCGGCGAAGGACCTGGAGGCGCTGCACAACCAGTGGCTGCAACCCAAGTACCCGCGGCTCACCGAATCCCCGGGATTCTGGCAAAACCTCTGCCTGCTGCTGTTGGTACTGGCGCTCAGCGCCATGGCCATCGTGTTCTGGCAACGACGCCAGCAGCACAGTCTGGAGCAACGACTGGCGGCGGCGCAGGCAGACATTGCCCTGCGTGCCGCCAGTGAAGAGGCCCTGCGGCTCACGCAGTTTTCCATCGACCAGAGTACCGTCGGCATTCTCTGGGTGAATTGGGACAGCCACGTGCGCTACGCCAACCGCGCTGCCGAAACCATGCTGGGCTATCCGCCCGGAGGGATTATCGACCGGCCATTGATCGAGTTCGAACCCGAACTGCACATGGATCGCTGGTTGAACCTGTGGAAGCGCGCCAGGGCCAGCGACGACGCGCCGCAAAGTTTTGAATCCAATTGCCTGCGGGCCGATGGCAGCATCCTGCCGGCCGATGTCTCCCTGAGTTTTTTGCGCTTTCGCGATGGCGAGTACCTGGTGGTCTACCTGACCGATGTCACTGAACGTCGTCGCGCCCTGGCGGCGTTGCAGGAAAGTGAAGCACGCTTGCAAGGGATCGCGGCGAATGTGCCGGGCCTGGTCTTTCGCCTGGAACGGGCGCCGGTGACCGGCCAGATCGACTTTGCCTACATCAGTGAGGGCAGCGAGAGCCTGGTGGGTTACTCGCCAGCGACCCTGGCCCATCGTGACAAAGGCCTGCGCAGCCTGGTGCATCCGGACGACAAGGCCAGCTATCACCAGACCCAGGATCGTGCGCTGGACACTGACAGCGACTGGTCCTGGCAAGGGCGGATCCTTACGCGTCAGGGGGAACAACGCTGGGCGGAAATCAAGGCGATAACCCGTCGACTCGAGGGCGGCGCCTACGTTTGGGATGGCATTGTCTGGGACATCAGCGAGAGCAAGCGCATCGAACTGGAACTGGCGAGCTCGCGTGAGCAACTGCGCGAATTGTCGGCGCACCTTGAAAGCGTGCGCGAAGAGGAGAAGGCGCGCATTGCCCGGGAAGTTCACGACGAATTGGGCCAGATGTTGACGGTGCTCAAGCTGGAAACGTCCATGTGCGAGCTGGCTTATGCGCAACTCGACCCCGGATTGAACGAGCGCCTGAACAGCATGAAGCGTTTGATCGCACAGCTGTTCCAGCTGGTACGCGATGTGGCGACGGCGTTGCGGCCACCGATCCTCGATGCCGGGATAGCCTCGGCCATCGAATGGCAGGCACGCCGGTTCGAGGCGCGTACGCAGATTCCGTGCCTGGTACAGGTGCCGGAAAACTTGCCCGTGCTCAGTGATGCCAAGGCCATCGGCCTGTTTCGTATACTTCAGGAAGCGCTGACCAATGTCATGCGCCACGCCCAGGCGCATACTGTCGAACTGACACTTACTCTTGAAGGCGACGAGTTGTGCCTGACCGTCAGCGATGATGGCGTAGGATTTGTCGCCGAAAGCGGCAGGCCAACATCCTTTGGGTTGGTCGGCATGCGCGAGCGGGTGTTGATCATGGGCGGGCAACTGTCCCTTGAGAGTGAGCCGGGTGAGGGCACGACCCTGACTGTGCGAGTACCCTTGGATAAGGAGACGTAAGTGATCCGTGTACTGGTTGCCGAAGACCACACCATTGTCCGCGAAGGCATCAAGCAATTGATCGGCCTGGCCAAGGACCTGCTGGTGGTGGGGGAGGCGAGCAATGGCGAACAGCTGCTCGAAACCTTGCGGCATGTGCCCTGCGAAGTGGTGCTGCTGGATATCTCCATGCCGGGTGTCAACGGCCTTGAGGCGATCCCGCGGATCCGTGCCTTGAACAATCCGCCGGTGATCCTGGTGTTGTCGATGCATGACGAGGCACAAATGGCGGCACGGGCCTTGAAAGTCGGTGCGGCAGGCTATGCCACCAAGGACAGTGATCCGGCGCTGTTGCTGACGGCCATCCGCCGGGTGGCAGCGGGAGGGCGCTATATCGATCCGGACCTGGCCGACCGAATGGTCTTCGAAGTCGGCCTGACCGATTCGCGGCCGCTGCACTCACTGCTCTCGGAGCGTGAGTTTTCGGTGTTCGAACGCCTGGCCCAGGGCGCCAACGTCAACGACATTGCCCAGCAACTGGCGTTGAGTAGCAAAACCATCAGTACCCACAAGGCGCGGTTGATGCAGAAACTCAATATCACCTCGCTGGCGGAGCTGGTGAAGTACGCGATGGAACACAAGCTCCTCTGAAAAACACCCCCACCCCCTGCGCGCGTCGCCATGTCCATTTGCGACATGCCTGATCAACCGCTATTGCTCGTTCTTGCGGCGTGCAGCTCACCGCTCGCCGCTGCGCTTGCCAAAGCGCGCCATCCTTGTAGGGCAATCCCTACCCCCAGCCTTCCATATGGCTGAGGCGATTCTCTCTTGCCCCCCGATTTGCGCAGGTCCCAGCGTCCACTAGGCTTAGTCCACAGCAGTCATCAACAACAAAGGTGTGGGTATGAGCCAGGTCGATTCAAGCGCAGGGGCCAATGATGTTCTGGTCAGCTTTCGTGGAGTGCAGAAGAGCTACGATGGCGAGAACCTGATCGTCAAGGACCTCAACCTGGACATTCGCAAAGGCGAATTCCTCACCTTGCTCGGCCCCTCAGGCTCCGGCAAAACCACCAGCCTGATGATGCTCGCCGGTTTCGAAACTCCGACAGCAGGTGAGATCCTGCTGGCCGGACGCGCCATCAACAACGTGCCGCCGCACAAGCGTGACATCGGCATGGTCTTCCAGAACTATGCGTTGTTCCCGCACATGACGGTTGCCGAGAACCTGGCGTTCCCTCTGACTGTGCGCGGGCTGAACAAAAGCGACGTCAGCGATAAGGTCAAGAAAGTCCTGAGCATGGTGCAGCTCGATGCCTTTGCCCAGCGTTATCCGGCACAACTGTCCGGTGGCCAGCAGCAGCGCGTGGCGCTGGCCCGCGCACTGGTGTTCGAGCCGCAACTGGTGCTGATGGACGAACCCCTCGGCGCACTGGATAAACAGTTGCGCGAACACATGCAGATGGAAATCAAGCACCTGCACCAGCGTCTGGGTGTGACCGTGGTCTACGTGACCCACGACCAGGGCGAAGCCCTGACCATGTCCGACCGTGTGGCCGTTTTCCATCAGGGCGAGATCCAGCAGATCGCGCCTCCACGTACGTTGTATGAAGAGCCGAAAAACACCTTCGTCGCCAACTTCATTGGCGAAAACAACCGTCTTAACGGCCGTCTGCACAGCCAGACCGGCGACCGTTGCGTGGTCGAACTGGGCCGTGGTGAAAAAGTTGAAGCCCTGGCGGTGAACGTCGGCAAGACCGGTGAACCGGTGACCTTGTCCATTCGCCCGGAACGCGTGAGTCTCAATGGCTCCAGCGAGTCTTGCATCAACCGCTTCTCGGGACGGGTAGCGGAATTCATCTATCTGGGCGACCACGTCCGGGTTCGCCTGGAGGTCTGTGGCAAGACCGACTTCTTCGTGAAACAACCGATTGCCGAGCTCGATCCTGCGCTCGCGGTCGGTGACGTGGTTCCGCTTGGCTGGCAGGTCGAACACGTTCGCGCGCTCGATCCCATTCTAGAGGCGAACTGATCGCCCCGGCTTCAACAACACAAACCCTGCACGTGGAGAGAACAATAAATGTTGAGATCCCTGAAATTCACCGCTCTGGCACTGGGCATGATGGGGGCAGCAAGCGCAATGGCAGCTGGCCCGGACCTGACCGTGGTGTCCTTTGGCGGGGCGAACAAGGCGGCGCAGGTCAAAGCCTTCTACGCACCGTGGGAAGCGGCAGGCAACGGCAAGATCGTGGCGGGCGAATACAACGGTGAGATGGCCAAGGTCAAGGCCATGGTCGACACCAAGAGCGTGTCCTGGGATCTGGTAGAAGTCGAATCACCAGAACTGTCCCGTGGTTGCGACGAAGACATGTTCGAGCAACTCGACCCGGCCCTGTTCGGCAAGACCGAGGACTACGTCAAAGGCGCTATCCAGCCATGCGGCGTAGGCTTCTTCGTGTGGTCGACCGTGTTGGCCTACAACGCCGACAAGCTGAAAACCGCGCCGACCAGCTGGGCGGATTTCTGGGACACCAAGCAATTCCCAGGCAAGCGAGGCCTGCGTAAAGGCGCCAAGTACACCCTGGAGTTCGCACTGATGGCTGACGGCGTTGCGCCAAAAGACGTCTATAAAGTGCTGGCCGGTAAAGATGGACAGGATCGCGCGTTCAAGAAACTCGACGAACTCAAGCCCAACATCCAGTGGTGGGAAGCTGGCGCACAACCGCCGCAATACCTCGCTTCCGGTGACGTGGTCATGAGCTCGGCCTACAACGGCCGCATCGCCGCCGTGCAGAAAGAAAGCAACCTGAAAGTGGTGTGGAACGGCGGAATCTACGACTTCGACGCATGGGCCATTCCAAAAGGTCTGGATGCCAAGCGTGCAGAAGCGGCGAAGAAATTCATCGCCTTCTCGGTACAACCACAGCAGCAGAAGACCTACTCGGAAAACATCGCCTACGGCCCAGCCAATACCCAGGCCGTACCGTTGCTGGCCAAGGATGTCCTGAAGGACATGCCGACCACCCCGGAAAACATCGCCAACCAGGTACAGATCGACGTCAGCTTCTGGGCTGACAACGGCGAGCAACTGGAACAGCGCTTCAATTCCTGGGCTGCGAAGTAAGACCGCAGCGCGGGCTTATGCTGTAGGAGCTGCCGAAGGCTGCGATCTTTTGATCTTCAGCGGTCTCTAAGCCGCCAAAAGATCGCAGGCTGCGCCAGCTCCTACAGGGGCCAGTGAATGGTTCAAGAACATTGATGTAATGCGGCATCGCGCTGTTTGATGCCGCCCATCCAAAGATTTCCGGAGTACGCCATGGCTATCGCCGTTCCCGTGAACGCGGGCACTGACCCCACCTTGAAGCAGCGGCTCAAGCACGCCGAGCGGGTCAACCGCTGGAAGGCCCAGGCGTTGATCGCGCCGCTGGTGCTGTTCCTGTTGCTGGTGTTCCTGGTGCCAATCGTGGCGCTGCTCTACAAAAGCGTGGGTAACCCGGAAGTGGTCGGTGGCATGCCGCGCACCGTGGCGGCCATCGCCAGTTGGGACGGCCGAGGCCTGCCTGCCGAACCGGTCTACAAGGCGGCCAGCGAAGACCTCGCCGAAGCGCGCAAGAATCAGACCCTGGGCGATTTGTCCAAGCGCTTGAACATGGAGTTGGCCGGCTATCGTAGCCTGCTGACCAAAACCGCCCGCGCCTTGCCGTTCGCCGGTGAACCGGCCTCTTATAAAGAAGCGCTGGAAGGTCTCGACGAGCGCTGGGGTGACCCGGCCTACTGGCAAGCCGTACGCCGCAATACCAGCAACATTACGCCGTACTATCTGCTGGCCGCGGTCGATCACCGCATCGACGACCTCGGCGAAATCGCCCCGGCCACCCCGGACCAGGCGATCTACCTCGACATCTTTGCCCGAACTTTCTGGATGGGCCTGATCATCACCGTGATCTGCCTGGTACTCGCGTATCCCCTGGCTTACCTGTTGGCGAACCTGCCATCGCGCCAGAGCAACCTGCTGATGATTCTGGTGCTGCTACCGTTCTGGACCTCGATCCTGGTTCGGGTTGCCGCGTGGATCGTATTGCTGCAATCGGGTGGCTTGATCAACAGCGGCCTGATGGCCATGGGCATCATTGATAAGCCGCTGGAGCTGGTGTTCAACCGCGTCGGTGTCTACATCTCGATGGTGCACATCCTGCTGCCGTTCATGATCCTGCCGATCTACAGCGTGATGAAAGGCATCTCGCCGACCTACATGCGTGCGGCGATTTCCCTGGGGTGCCATCCATTCGCCAGCTTCTGGCGGGTGTACTTCCCGCAAACCTATGCCGGTGTCGGCGCCGGTTGCCTGTTGGTGTTCATCCTCGCCATCGGCTACTACATCACCCCGGCGTTGCTGGGCAGCCCGAACGATCAGATGGTCAGCTACTTCGTCGCCTTCTACACCAACACCAGCATCAACTGGGGCATGGCGACCGCACTCGGTGGCCTGTTGCTCCTGGCGACCGTGGTGCTTTATCTGATTTACAGCTGGCTGGTGGGCGCCAGTCGCCTGCGCCTGAGCTAAGGGGAGAATGAAATGCTGAGTCCTTATATGTCGCCCATCGAGCGGGTGTGGTTCTACAGCTTGCGGATTCTCTGCGGCTTGATTCTGTTGTTCCTGATCCTGCCGGTGCTGGTGATCATCCCGCTGTCGTTCAACTCCGGCAGTTTCCTGGTGTACCCGCTGCAAGGCTTCTCGCTGCAGTGGTATCACGACTTTTTCGCCTCGGCGGAATGGATGCGCGCCCTGAAGAACAGCATCATCGTCGCGCCGGCCGCTACGGTGCTGGCCATGGTGTTCGGTACGCTGGCGGCCATCGGCCTGACCCGTGGCGACTTCCCCGGTAAACCGCTGGTGATGGCGCTGGTCATTTCGCCGATGGTGGTGCCCGTGGTGATCATTGGTGTGGCCAGCTATCTGTTCTTTGCGCCGTTGGGCCTGGGCAACAGCTTCTTTTCGCTGATTGTGGTGCATGCGGTGTTGGGCGTGCCGTTCGTGATCATCACCGTGTCGGCGACTTTGCAAGGGTTTAACCAGAACCTGGTGCGCGCGGCGGCCAGCCTCGGCGCTTCGCCGCTGACGGCGTTCCGTCGGGTGACTTTGCCGTTGATTGCGCCCGGGGTGATTTCCGGTGCTTTGTTTGCCTTCGCCACTTCCTTCGATGAGGTGGTGGTGACGCTGTTCCTCGCCGGCCCCGAGCAAGCGACTTTGCCACGGCAAATGTTCAGCGGTATCCGCGAAAACCTCAGCCCGACCATCGCCGCCGCCGCGACGCTGCTGATCGCCTTCTCGGTGATCCTGCTCCTGACCCTGGAGTGGCTGCGTGGGCGCAGCGAGAAACTGCGTACTGCGCAGGTCTAAAACTTCACACCGATCCACTGTGGGAGCGAGCCTGCTCGCGAAAGCGGAGTGTCAGTCGACTCAAATGTCGAGCACTCAGCCGTCTTCGCGAGCAGGCTCGCTCCCACCGTTGTTTTTGTGCTGATTCGCGAGCATGGTTCATTCACTACCTGAATATCAGCCAACCCTCAAACCCCAGCTACTCTTGTGCCCAGCTCCCACATCCATAAGAGGCTGCGCACATGAGTCTTTCCTCCTTCAAGATCGCCCACAAACTGATCACCGGCGCAGCGGCCATCGAGCAGTTGTCCGCCGAGCTGATGCGCCTGGACATCGACCACCCGCTGATCGTCACCGACGCTGCCTTGGTCAAGTCCGGCACGGTAGAGTTGGCGCTGGCCCAGCTTGGGGGGCGCACTTATGAGATTTTTGACCGGGTGTTGCCGGACCCGGAAATCGCCATCGTCGAAGACTGCATGCGCGTTTATCGCGATGGGGGGCATGACGGCTTGATTGGCCTGGGCGGTGGAAGTGCCATCGACATCGCTAAAAGCGTGGCGGCCTACGCCGGTTACCACGGCGCCCTCGAAGATTTGTTCGGGGTTGACCAGGTGCCACGCAAAGGCCCGCCACTGATCGCCATCCCCACCACGGCCGGCACCGGTTCGGAAGTCACCAACGTGGCGATCCTTTCCGACAAGGTCGCGCAGTTGAAGAAAGGCATCGTCAGCGATTACTTGTTGCCGGACGTGGCATTGGTAAGCCCGCAGATGACGCTGACTTGTCCGCGCGGGGTCACGGCGGCCAGCGGCGTCGATGCGCTGGTGCATGCCATCGAATCCTATCTGTCGGTCAATGCCTCGCCGATTACCGACGCCCTGGCCATCGGCGCCATAAAACTGATCGCCAAGGCGCTGCCCAAGGCCTACGCCAACCCGTCCAACCTGCAGGCCCGTGAAGACATGGCCACCGCGAGCCTGATGGCGGGCATGGCATTCGGTAATGCCGGGGTGGGTGCGGTGCATGCGCTGGCGTATCCCTTGGGAGGGCGCTTCAATATCGCCCATGGCGTGAGCAATGCCTTGCTGCTGTCCCATGTCATGACCTGGAACAAGATGGCCTGCATTGAACGCATGCAGGATATCGCCGAAGCCATGGGGGTGAGGACGGCTCATCTGAGCGCCAATGAAGCGGCCGACAAAGCCGTGGAGGCCATGACCGCGTTGTGCGCGGCGGTGGAAATCCCCCAAGGCCTGCGCAGTGTCGGGGTTCCCGAGGATGCGATTGCGGCGATGGCCGTGGAGGCAGCAGGGATCGAGCGCCTGATGCGCAACAATCCGCGCCGGTTGAGTGCTGTCGATATCGAGAAAATCTACCGGGCGGCCTACTGATCATCGCGCTTTCGGTGCGCGGGCCAAAGCATGAGGTATACAATGCGCGCCATCGTGATTCTGCTCAGAAAAGGTGCGTCATGCAGCCCTTCGTAATTGCTCCGTCGATTCTTTCCGCCGACTTCGCCCGCCTGGGCGAAGAAGTGGACAACGTCCTGGCCGCCGGCGCCGACTTCGTGCACTTCGATGTCATGGACAACCACTACGTGCCGAACCTGACCATCGGCCCGATGGTCTGCTCGGCGCTGCGCAAGTACGGCGTGACCGCGCCGATCGACGCGCACCTGATGGTCAGCCCGGTGGACCGCATTGTCGGTGACTTCATCGAAGCCGGCGCGACCTACATCACCTTCCACCCGGAGGCTACCCAGCACATCGACCGCTCCCTGCAACTGATCCGTGAAGGCGGTTGCAAGTCGGGCCTGGTGTTCAACCCGGCAACGCCGCTGGACGTGCTCAAGTACGTGATGGACAAGGTCGACATGATCCTGCTGATGAGCGTCAACCCGGGCTTCGGCGGGCAAAAGTTCATCCCTGGCACCCTCGACAAGCTGCGTGAGGCGCGGGCGCTGATCGACGCGTCGGATCGTGACATTCGCCTGGAAATCGACGGTGGCGTCAACGTGAACAACATTCGTGAAATCGCTGCGGCGGGTGCTGACACCTTTGTTGCCGGTTCGGCGATCTTCAATGCACCGAACTACCAGGAAGTGATTGAAAAAATGCGTTCCGAACTGGCGCTGGCCCGCCCATGAGTGGCTTTGAGCAGCTGTTTCCCGGAACCCTGCCACGACTGGTGATGTTCGACCTGGATGGCACCTTGGTCGACTCGGTCCCGGACCTGGCGGTGGCGGTGGACAATATGCTGCTCAAGCTCGGTCGCGCTCCGGCCGGTATCGAAGCGGTGCGTGAATGGGTGGGTAATGGCGCGCCGGTGCTGGTGCGCCGTGCCCTGGCCGGCGGTATCGACCACTCGAAGGTCGATGACGCCGAGGCCGACAGCGCGCTGGAGATTTTCATGCAGGCGTATGCCGATAGCCATGGGTTGACCGTGGTCTACCCCGGTGTGCGCGATACGCTTAAATGGCTGCAAAAGCAGGGCGTCGAGATGGCGCTGATTACCAACAAGCCGGAGCGCTTCGTCGCGCCGCTGCTGGATCAGATGAAAATCGGCCGATATTTCAAGTGGATCATTGGCGGCGACACCCTGCCACAGAAAAAACCCGACCCGGCTGCGCTGTTTTTCGTAATGAAGATGGCCAATATCCCGGCCTCGCAATCCTTGTTCGTCGGCGACTCGCGCAGTGATGTACAGGCGGCGAAAGCGGCGGGGGTCAAGTGCGTGGCCTTGAGCTACGGCTACAACCACGGCCGGCCGATTGCCGAAGAGTCACCGGCACTGGTGATCGACGACCTGCGCAAGCTAATTCGCGGTTGCCTGGACCCGGCCGCTGAGATAACGTTGGCCGACGCTGTCCAACCCCCTTCTGGAAACGCCATCGTGGTGGTCACTCGCAAACTCTGGATGAAAGTCATCAAGGCCCTGGCCCGCTGGCGTTGGCGCGCCTGACTGATCCTTGCCGGTTGTCCGGCGCGTTTGCATACCTGACTGTTTGATCCTCAAGCCACGAGGCACCTCATGATCCGCGAAGAATTCCTGCGTTTGGCCGCTGCCGGCTATAACCGCATCCCGCTTGCTTGCGAAACCCTGGCCGACTTCGATACGCCGCTATCGATCTACCTGAAACTGGCCGACGAGCCCAACTCCTATTTGCTGGAGTCCGTGCAGGGTGGCGAGAAGTGGGGTCGTTACTCGATCATCGGCCTGCCGTGCCGCACCGTGCTGCGGGTGCACGACCATCACGTCAGCGTGACCATCGACGGTGTCGAGACTGAAAGCCACGATGTAGAAGACCCACTGGCCTTCGTCGAAACCTTCAAGGCCCGTTACAACGTGCCGACGATTGCCGGTTTGCCGCGCTTCAACGGCGGCCTGGTGGGCTACTTCGGTTATGACTGCGTGCGTTATGTGGAAAAGCGTCTGGGCAAATGCCCGAACCCGGACCCGTTGGGCGTGCCGGACATTCTGCTGATGGTGTCCGACGCGGTGGTGGTGTTCGATAACCTCGCCGGCAAGATGCATGCAATCGTCCTGGCCGATCCGGCCCAGGAAGACGCCTTCGAGCAAGGCCGCACGCGCCTGGAAGAGTTGCTGGAAAAACTCCGCCAGCCAATTACCCCGCGCCGTGGCCTGGACTTCAGCAAGCAGCAGTCAGCCGATCCGGTGTTCCGTTCCAGTTTCACCCAGAACGATTACGAAAAAGCCGTCGACACCATCAAGGAATACATCCTGGCCGGTGACTGCATGCAGGTCGTGCCGTCCCAGCGCATGTCGATCGACTTCAAGGCAGCCCCCATCGATCTTTACCGAGCGCTGCGCTGCTTCAACCCGACGCCTTACATGTACTTCTTCAACTTCGGCGACTTCCACGTTGTCGGCAGTTCGCCAGAAGTGCTGGTGCGGGTCGAAGACAATCTGATCACCGTGCGCCCGATCGCCGGCACCCGTCCACGCGGGGCCAACGAAGAGGCCGATGTGGCACTGGAAAAGGACCTGCTGTCGGACGACAAGGAAATTGCCGAGCACCTGATGCTGATCGACCTCGGTCGTAACGACACGGGTCGCGTATCTGAAATCGGTTCGGTGAAACTCACCGAGAAAATGGTCATCGAGCGTTACTCCAACGTGATGCACATCGTGTCCAACGTCACCGGCCAATTGAAGGCCGGCCTGACGGCCATGGACGCACTGCGGGCGATTCTGCCGGCGGGCACCTTGTCTGGCGCACCGAAGATTCGTGCGATGGAAATCATCGACGAATTGGAACCGGTCAAGCGCGGTGTCTACGGCGGCGCCGTCGGCTACTTCGCCTGGAACGGCAACATGGACACCGCCATTGCGATCCGTACGGCGGTGATCAAGAACGGCGAGCTGCATGTGCAGGCCGGTGGCGGCATCGTTGCCGACTCGGTGCCAGCGTTGGAATGGGAAGAAACCCTGAACAAACGACGCGCGATGTTCCGTGCAGTGGCCCTGGCGGAACAAACCCCGGACGCCTGAATTCGCCACTAACAATGTGGGAGCGAGCCTGCTCGCGAAGGAGCCGGCACAGCCAACTTTGATTTAGCCTGATCCACCGCTATCGCGAGCAGGCTCGCTCCCACAATGGCTTCACCAGCATAAAAAAAACGCGGCGCCCGTAAAGGCGCCGCGTTTTTTATGTTGGCTGTTTGCTTGATCAGAAGTCCAGCGCAACCCCAACGGAAATCCCTTGCTGGGTAAAGTCATCATCCTTGCGCAACGTATACCCGCCACGCAGCGCCAGATCGGCCGTCAACTTGTGGCTGACGCCCAGGCTCACGCGGTTCAAGTGGCTCTGCGGTGTATAGCCAGCAAGCGTGAAATCGAGTGACGGCAAGCTATTGAGGGCGATGTTCACCTTCTGTACGTCATCTTCATACTCACGCTCGTAGGCATATTCGCCAAACACCTGGGTCTGCGAGGTGATCTGATACTTACCCTGAAGCCCGGCGCCGAGACGTTTCGAATCGCGTTTCTGATCATCAAAGGTCAGCGCCGTGGAGCGACTGGTATTTTCCGAATAACCGTCGACTTCCACTTTGGCGTAATCGGCACTGATGAACGGCGACAGGTGCCACTCACTGCCCGGCTGCGCTATGTCATAGCCCAGGCGTGTGCTGAAGGCCCAGAGATAGCCATCGGTGTCGCCTTTCTCCGCACCCTCACCCGCGCCTAGATCAAATTTGCGTTTGAGATTGTCGTAATCCAGCTTGCCGCCGGTCAATGCGGCATCGGCCCACCACCGGTTCTGCAGGAACTGGGCGAATGCCGTGGCCAGGTAGCTGTTGAGCTTGTAGTCCGAATCGTTATTGCCTGCCTCCAGGTTCTGACGATAGAAGCCTGCCGCCACACCTACTCGCCAGGCTTCATTGAGGCGATAGCTGCCGCCAATGTTCAAGCTGTAGCCGTTGCCATCGGCGTCGGCGCCGCTGCTTTGATGGTCCACATCGAGGTGCTGGCCGCCCCCGGCCACAATGGCCCGCCATTGGCCGACCGCCTGCCAGCTTTCCCAGTCGGATTGCCATTGGCTACGCAGTTCATCCTGATGCGCGCGTAGCGTGGCGTGGGCCATTTCCGGCAGCAGCGTCAGTTCCCAGGGTGCAGCGAGTAAGGAATAGGCGTAGTCGGACACCAGCTTTTGCCCGGCTTCGGTCGGATGAACCCCGTCGTTATAAACCAGCTTGCTGGGGTCGGGGGTGGCGCTGTTGATGCCAAAGGCGGCGTTTTCGGTGCAGCCGTCGCCGCTGAAGCAAGTCGCGGTCAGGTTCTGCCCGGTGGCAAAACCGAATCGCGCGGGATCGGCGAAGGTTTCCTGCAGCAACAGTGGAATGTTCAGCGGGATGATTTCGGCATCGATGCCCGCCAGTCGAGTGACCAGTTGCCGGTTGAAGGCCGCGCTCAGTTGCGAGGTCGGTCCCTGCAGAGGGCTGCCATTGATGGCAGGGGTCAAGCCCAGGTCAGGCAACAGCCAGACCATGATGTAGCGGGCGCCGGCTGTTTGCAGAACCTGAACGCTGTTGGCCAGTCGGTCCGCCGCGGCATTCGCCTGGGCGCCACTTTGCACACGTCCCTGAAGAAAGTCGTTACCGCCGCCGGAGAGGTAATACAGCGCGTTCGGATCGGCGCGGAAGTTGTTGGTCGGCAAATAGCCCGCTCGTGCACGTTCGCCGGTGGCGGATAACGTGGTGATTGAATCGAGGATCTGGTCGGTGCGGTAGCCGCCGACGGCCCAGTTGTTACCGTCTGGCAGGCCCTGGACGGCGCGTGCGGCTGAAGTCGAAGCGGCAGTCTGGTCCGCTGAGAAGCCAAGCCTGCCCCCGAGCAACTGGGTTGAGTTGGCGGAATAGACTTCGCCACTGCCGTCCTGATAAGTCGGCCCTACCCGGTTGGTGAAGCGCAGAGTCGAACCGGGAGGGCCGCCCGCGTCGGTAAACTGCCCCGCATCGTTGAGGCTGTCACCGAAGACGATGAAGTTGGAGTAAGGATTGGGCGCCGCAATCGCCTGAGCGTAAGCCAAGGCGAGCAAGCAACCGGCAAGCGGTGCAAACAGCGTCTGTCTGATCATGAGCAAGTCCGTTTGTTTCTTGTTTTAGTGGGGTAAACGACAGTGCCAAAAAACTATAGAGCCTCATGCCATTCGGCGCGAACTTGCCGAATGTTTCACTTGCTTCGATCGCCCCATATTGCACGCTCTGCCCAGCTAAGTTACTGTGCCAAGACGTATAAATGAGACCTTCCCCGTGTTGATCGTCAGCAAACTCCTGGATCAAGTCATCAAGGCACACGCCCGCTGGCGTTGGCGCGCCTGAATCCTTCTGCCGGCCCGGCCGGATCTTTACCGCTTTGCCTTCTTTACCCGTCAGACACACCGCTTTGCTGCGCGAATCCAGCGTCCGCCAAAGTGCAGGACGCTGCGGGTAAATCATTCGAAGGCTGAATCAAGTCAGTGAATTCAAGAGGTTCTTAACGCCATGTTGCTGATGATCGATAACTACGACTCTTTTACCTACAACGTTGTGCAATACCTTGGTGAGCTGGGCTCCCAGGTCAAAGTCGTGCGCAACGATGAACTTACCGTCGCCGAAATCGAAGCCCTCAATCCTGAGCGCATCGTCGTTTCTCCCGGTCCTTGCACTCCAACTGAAGCCGGCGTCTCGATTGATGTGATCAAGCATTTCGCCGGCAAACTGCCGATCCTCGGTGTCTGCCTGGGCCATCAGTCCATCGGCCAGGCCTTTGGTGGCGATGTGGTTCGCGCGCGCCAGGTCATGCACGGCAAGACCAGCCCGGTGTTCCATGAAGACAAAGGTGTCTTCGAAGGCCTGAACATGCCGCTGACGGTTACCCGCTATCATTCATTGATCGTCAAGCGCGAAACCCTGCCTGATTGCCTCGAGCTGACCGCCTGGACCCAACTGGAAGATGGTTCGGTCGACGAGATCATGGGCCTGCGCCACAAGACCCTGAACATCGAAGGCGTGCAGTTCCACCCTGAGTCGATTCTTACCGAACAGGGACACGAGTTGTTCGCCAACTTCCTCAAACAAACCGGCGGCACGCGCTAAGGACCTTTCATGAACATCAAGACAGCCCTGGGCCGTATCGTCGAACAGCTCGACCTCAGCACCGATGAAATGCGCGACGTGATGCGCGAAATCATGACCGGGCAATGCACGGACGCGCAGATCGGCGCGTTCATGATGGCCATGCGCATGAAGAGCGAAAGCATCGACGAAATCGTCGGCGCGGTGTCGGTCATGCGTGAACTGGCAGACACGGTCGAACTCAAGACCCTCGACGGCGTGGTCGATGTGGTCGGTACTGGCGGTGACGGTGCCAACATCTTCAACGTGTCGACTGCGTCATCCTTTGTGGTCGCGGCGGCCGGTTGCACGGTGGCCAAGCACGGCAACCGCGCGGTCTCGGGTAAAAGCGGTAGTGCCGATTTGCTGGAGGCAGCCGGCATCTACCTGAACCTGACCCCGGTCCAGGTGGCGCGCTGCATCGATAACGTCGGCATCGGCTTCATGTTTGCCCAGACTCATCACAGTGCCATGAAATATGCCGCCGGCCCGCGCAAGGAGCTTGGCTTGCGCACTCTGTTCAACATGCTTGGCCCGCTTACGAATCCGGCCGGTGTGAAACATCAGGTAGTGGGTGTATTCACCCAGGCGTTATGCCGGCCGCTTGCTGAAGTGTTGCAGCGTTTGGGCAGCAAACATGTGCTGGTGGTGCATTCGAAGGATGGTCTGGACGAATTCAGCCTGGCAGCACCGACCTTTGTCGCGGAACTGAAAAACGATCAGATCACTGAATATTGGGTCGAACCGGAAGACCTGGGCATGAAAAGCCAGAGCCTGCATGGCCTGGCGGTGGAAAGCCCGGCGGCCTCCCTGGAGCTGATTCGCGACGCCCTGGGCAAGCGAAAGACCGAAAACGGTCAGAAAGCTGCCGAGATGATCATGCTCAATGCTGGTGCCGCGCTGTACGCGGCTGACCATGCCAGCAGCCTGAAAGAAGGCGTTGCCTTGGCGCACGATGCGCTGCACACCGGCCTTGCTCGGGAAAAACTCGAGGAACTGGGTGCGTTTACCGCGGTATTCAAAGTGGAGAATGAGGGATGAGTGTACCGACGGTTTTGGAAAACATTCTGGCGCGCAAAGCCGAGGAAGTTGTAGAGCGTAGCGCTCGCGTCAGCCTCGCCGAGCTGGAAAGTCTGGCCAAGGCGGCCGATGCACCCCGTGGTTTTGCCAAGGCTTTGCTGGCTCAGGCCAAGCTGAAAGAGCCTGCAGTCATTGCTGAAATCAAGAAGGCTTCGCCGAGCAAAGGCGTGATCCGCGAGAACTTCGTTCCTGCCGATATTGCCAAGAGCTACGAGAAGGGCGGCGCGACCTGTCTGTCGGTGCTTACCGATATCGATTATTTCCAGGGCGCTGACCTATACCTGCAGCAGGCCCGCGCGGCGTGCACACTGCCGGTCATTCGCAAGGACTTCATGATCGATCCGTACCAGATCGTCGAAGCCCGTGCCCTTGGCGCCGACTGCGTGCTGTTGATCGTCTCCGCGCTGGACGACGTGAAAATGGCCGAGCTGGCGGCCGTGGCCAAAAGCGTCAACCTTGATGTGCTGGTGGAAGTCCACGATGGCGATGAGCTGGAGCGGGCCTTGAAAACCCTCGACACGCCGCTGGTCGGCATCAACAACCGCAACCTGCACACATTCGAGGTTAGCCTGGAAACCACCCTCGACCTGTTGCCGCGTATCCCGCGAGATCGTCTGGTGATCACTGAAAGCGGCATCCTCAATCGCGCTGATGTCGAGTTGATGGAAATCAGCGATGTCTACGCGTTCCTGGTTGGCGAGGCGTTCATGCGCGCCGAAAATCCGGGCACTGAACTGCAACGACTGTTCTTCCCTGAGCGCGGCATTCCTGTCAGCGGTTCGACTCTCGACTGAAAAGCATCGCGAGCAAGCTTGCTCCTACAGGGTTTGAGGGTAACCACAATCAACTGTGGGAGCGAGCCTGCTCGCGATAGCGGCATAAGAAACACCACAGACTTTTTGTCTTACGGAGTACCTTGTGACCTCACCTGTTTCTCTGACCATCGAAGGCGGCCTTCAGGCCGAGCAGGATCTGCTGGCCTCGGTCTGTGCTGGCGACGCGGAATTTGGGCTGCTGTTCTGGCAGCCCAGCGACCAGGCATTGGTAATGCCGCGCCGCTTGAATCGCTTGCCAGGTTTCGAACACGCCTGCGAAGTCTCCGCCGCTGCAGGCTGGCCGGTGCTGTTGCGCGATACCGGTGGTGAACCCGTTCCGCAATCAGCGACAACCCTCAACATCGCTCTGGTTTACGCGCCACCGCGTAGCGAAGGGGATCTGAACCGTATCGAGACCGGCTACCGGCGTCTATGTGATCCGATCTGCCAGTTGCTGGATGAGCTGGGGGGCACTTCGTCCCTGGGCGAAATCGACGGTGCCTTCTGTGATGGCCGCTTCAACGTCAATCTGGATGGGCGCAAGATGGTTGGTACTGCCCAGCGCTGGCGCCAGAGCCAAGGTGGTCAGCGTCCAGTAGGGCTGGTTCATGGTGCGATGTTGCTGGATAACGAGCGCGAATCGATGGTCGCGGCGGTCAATCGCTTTAATGAGGCCTGCGGTCTGGAGCAACGGGTGCGGGCAGAAAGCCACATCGCCTTGCATGAGAAGTTCACCGCGCCGGATGCGCTGGAACGTCTTGATGAACTCTACCGTCGAATGCTTGGGCACATGTTCAACGGCTAGATTTACGTGCTCAGCGCGTACCGAAGACCACCATGGTCTTGCCTTTGACATCCACCAGGTTGCGCTCCTCCAGATCCTTGAGCACACGTCCGACCATCTCCCGGGAGCAGCCAACGATCCGTCCGATTTCCTGACGGGTCACCTTGATCTGCATGCCATCGGGATGGGTCATGGCATCTGGCTGCTTGCACAGTTCAAGCAGGCAGCGGGCGACGCGACCGGTGACGTCGAAAAACGCCAGGTCACCGACCTTGCGGGTGGTGTTGCGCAGGCGTTGTGCGATCTGTCCGCTTAGTACGTAAAGAATGTCCGGATCCTGCTGAGACAATTCGCGGAATTTCGCGTAGCTGATTTCTGCCACTTCGCATTCGACCTTGGCCCGCACCCAGGCACTGCGTTCCTGTTCGTGGCCGGCCTGCTCAAACAGACCCAACTCACCGAAAAAATCCCCGGCGTTCAGGTAGGCGATGATCATTTCCCGACCGTCGTCGTCTTCGATCAGGATGGTGACCGAACCCTTGATGATGAAGAACAGCGTCTCCGAGCGGTCACCGGCGCAAATGATGTTGCTCTTGGCCTGATAGCGACGGCGCTGGCAATGCATCAACAGCTTGTCGAGGTTTTTCATCTTGAGGGTGGGGGCAATAGCAACCATGGTTGTATCCCGAAAAGACTGCACGGTGTGTTGGGTTTTTTATGAATTGCGGACATTGCGGCTCAGCTGGCCGAGCGCCAGCGAATTGGCGCCAGCTTACCAGACACTTCTTGCAATATTCGAGATTTTACCTACAGCGCTGATGGTTATGTCCTAGGACGCCAATCACTGTCAACCAAGGGGCCTGTGCTAAGCTGGCGACCCTTTTTTAGACAGTGGAGTCTTGGCGATGAAGGCACGCATCCAATGGGCTGGCGAAGCCATGTTCCTCGGCGAATCCGGCAGCGGTCATGTCGTGGTCATGGACGGTCCGCCCGATGCCGGCGGCCGTAACCTGGGTGTCCGGCCGATGGAAATGCTCCTGCTGGGTGTCGGCGGTTGCAGCAATTTCGATGTGGTCAGCATCCTCAAGAAGTCCCGTCAGGCGGTCGAGAGCTGCGAGGCGTTCCTTGAAGCTGAGCGTGCGACTGAAGATCCGAAGGTTTTCACCAAGATCCACATGCATTTTGTGGTCAAGGGGCGTGGCCTGAAGGAAGCGCAGGTCAAGCGCGCTATCGAACTGTCCGCTGAAAAATATTGCTCGGCTTCGATCATGCTTGGTGCGGCAGGTGTAGAGATCACCCACGACTACGAGATCATCGAGCTGGGTTGAATCGAGATCAAAAAAAGGCGACTGCCTCAGGGCCGTCGCCTTTTTTGTTTCCGGTGCAGCCAGTCAGATCCGATAAGTACTCTTGGTCATGACCTTGGCCATCAAGCTCATCCCGAACTTTACCGGTGCCGGAAAGCGAAAGCCGCCAGCCTCCAGTGCGCTTTCGGCATGCTGTTCTTCATCGATGCGCATCTGCTCGAGAATCGCCCGGGATTTTTCATCCTCGGCCGGCAGTTGCTCCAGGTGTTCATTCAAGTGCTTGCACACCTGATCTTCTGTCGCTGCGACAAAACCCAGGCTGACTTTGTCGCTGATCAGGCCTGCAACAGCGCCTATCCCGAACGACATGCCATAAAACAGCGGATTGAGAATGCTGGTGTGGCTACCCAATTGATGGATGCGTTGCTCACACCACGCCAGATGGTCGACTTCTTCTTCGGCGGCGTGCTCCATCGCGATGCGCACTTGCGGCAGCTTGGCAGTCAGGGCCTGCCCTTGGTACAGCGCCTGGGCGCAGACTTCACCGGTATGGTTGATGCGCATCAGCCCGGCAACGTGGCGAGTGTCTTCATCGCTCAATTTCGCATCGGGCTGTACAATGGCCGGCGACGGACGGTAGGGCTGGCCGCTGAAGGGCAGCAGGGTCCGCATCGCGGCATCGGCTTGCAGCAGAAGGCGATCAATTGGCGAGTAGTGACGTTGGGTAGTCATGCTGACCTCCGGAGGAATCTCGGCGGCCAGTTTAACCCAATCGGCCGGGGAAGGTTTGCGTTGGGTCATTTCGACGCAGGCTCGCCTTGTAGGACCCAGGCTTGCCGGCGATGGCGATCTCAATGACGTCATCGCCGGCAAGCCTGGCTCCTACGGGAGTGTGTATTGAATCAGCCCGGCGGCCAGTGCATCTGACGCTGTCCCAGTACATGCATATGAATGTGATAGACAGTCTGCCCACCTTCTTCATTGCAGTTCATGACAACTCGGAAACCTTTTTCGCAACCCAGTTCCAGGGCCAGGCGCTGGGCGGTGAACAGGATGTGTCCAGCCAGGGCCTTGTCGTCCTCGGTCAGGTCGTTTAGGGTACGTACCGGCTTCTTCGGGACCACCAGGAAGTGCACCGGTGCCTGCGGGGCGATATCGTGGAAGGCCAGTACCTGGTCGTCCTCGTAAATGATCTTCGCCGGGATTTCCCGGTTGATGATCTTGGTGAACAGAGTATCCACAGCTGTTTTCTCCGTTGTTTGGGCTGGCCCGAGTGTACCCATGCCGGGTGTACCCGCCCAGTGTTTTACCTTCAGCGCGGGCAGTGAGCCTTGATGACCATGCCGGTGATCGTCCTGATCAGCCAGCGCGAGCCGAACCGGGGCAGGGTGGCGAACCAGCGGTTGCGTCGCCCCGGAATAATGATTGCGCGATTTTTCTCCAGGGCTCGCACGGTATAGAGCGCGACTTCCTCCGGACTCATCAGCATTTTACTGTTGGACAGTTTGTCGTCGTTCAGTTGCGCGGTGCGGAAAAACGCCGTGCGAGTCGGGCCGGGGCAGAGCACCGAGACCTTGACCGCGCATTTTTTCAGCTCGACGCGCAGGGCTTCGGAAAAGTGCAGTACATAGGCCTTGCTCGCGTAGTAAGTGCTCATCCACGGCCCGGGCTGGAACGCCGCGACCGAAGCGACGTTCAGAATTTGACCGCCACCCTGTAACGCCATGCTGTTACCGATGGCATGGCACAGGCGAGTGAGTGCCAGAATGTTCACTTCAATCAAATCCTGTTCGGTCATCCAGTCTTGAGCCAGGAACGGGCCGCAAGTGCCAATGCCGGCGCAGTTGACCAGCAGGTCGATTTGCCGGTCACCTTCCTCCAGTTCCAGCAGGAAGCCCGACAGGCGCAGTGGCTCGCCCAGATCGCAGGCACGGAACAACACTTCCACGCCAAAACGTTGGGTCAGTTCAATCGCAATGCTTTCCAGCTGATCACGCTGTCGAGCCACCAGAATCAGGCTGCGGCCGCGCCGAGCCAGCGCTTCAGCCATCGCCAGGCCGATGCCGCTGGAAGCGCCAGTGATCAGAGCGTAACGGGTCATGCCATTCTCCATCGCAACAGCTCCGCGCCGCGACGCAGGTGTCACGGGCGGGGAGCGCTGTTCATTCTTTCGCAGAGTCTACAGGGGGCGGGGCTTCTTCGGCTGCCTCGGCTGGCGAATTTGCTTGCGGTTCGACTTCGACATCGATTTCGTCAGTGGTCATCGAGCCGCTTTGGTAGCTGCTTTCGAGGGTGTCTTCATACTCTTGCTGGATTGCCGAGATTCCACCCACCATTGCACCGACGGTAAATAACCCGATAAACACAATCCACAACGCGCACAAAACCTTGACCGCCGTGCTGTTGGGCGGGGGAGGCGGGCCATAGCGGTTCGCGCCGATGTTGCCTGGCATGACCATGATCACCAGCGGGAAGAAACTGCCTACGAACGGAACCAGGTTCAGGAGCCAGAGCCAGCCCGACCAGCCTATATCGTGCAAACGCTGAATGGTGAACAGAACACTGATCACCACGAACGCCAAGAACAGGAAGAAGGCGAAGATGCCGCCGATGATCAGTCCGGTGGTGGAGTCGCCACTGACCAGGCCCAGGCCGATGAGCGCAAACACGCCGACAACGGGAAGGGTCACCAGGCTCAGCACCATCGTCCACGCCAGAAAACGCAGGCGCCCGATGCGACCTTCGACGCCGAAGGGTTTGAGTACGGCGAATTCCGGCTGTCTTTCGCCAAGGCTTGCCTGTGGTGGCGAATACGGGGACTGCGGCTGCGCTGCAGAGACAGGATCGTGAACATCGGCCAGGTCTGGCTCGATCGTAGGTTGCGCCTCGATCCGGGCATCGACACCCGTATTCCTCAGGGCTTGAAGATAGGCCAGCGCATCAGCTTGTGACAGGTCGTTCTTTAATGCTATCGGTCGACCATTGAACAGGCGCTCGATGGCGCTGACGTCGCTCTTGAACAGCGCAGCGAGATTGAGTTTAGCCGTGTTGATATCAACCCCCGGCAACAAAGTGCCGTCAAACACGATCTTGTAATGGTTTTCGCTCATTGCCCAGGCGTCCTTGTCGCAAGTCATCGATACGAATGGCCAGCCGCTGCTTGAGTGGTTGCTCAGCGCGGCCAGTGTTGGCGCAGTTGCTCTGCTTGCTCCTGTGCCTTGCGGTACTCGGCGTCGAGACGTGCGACCAATTGTTCGACGCTTGGCAAGTCATCGATTTCACCGACGCCCTGGCCCGCGGACCACACAGTTTTCCAGGCTTTGGCTTCATCGCTGATGGGTTTGAGTTTGGAGCCGAAATTGACCTCTCCCTTGTTTTGCAGCGCTGCCGTGTCGAATCCGGCGGCCTCCAGGCTTTGGCGCATGAAGCTTGCCGGTACCCCCGACACTGCTGGAGTATGGATGATATCGGCGGCTCTGGACGTCAGCAGCATCTCTTTGTAGGCGTCAGGCGCGTGACTTTCAGTGGTGCCGATAAATCGTGTGCCGAAGTAGGCCAGGTCCGCACCGAGCAATTGTGCTGCGAGAATTTCGTGGCCGTGGTTCAGGCACCCGGCCAGCAGTAGCGTCTTGTCGAAAAACTGGCGGATTTCGGCGATCAGCGAGAACGGGCTCCAGGTGCCAGCATGTCCGCCGGCACCCGCCGCGACGGCAATCAGCCCGTCCACACCCGCCTCGGCGGCTTTCTCGGCATGGCGACGGGTCGTCACATCATGGAAAACCAGGCCGCCATAGCCGTGGACCGCATCGACTACTTCCTTAACGGCGCCCAGGCTGGTGATCACGATCGGTACTTCGTGTTCGATGCAGATATCCAGGTCCGCCTGCAAGCGCGGATTGCTGTTGTGCACAATCAGGTTCACCGCGTAGGGCGCAGGGTTTTCCAGAGTCGCCAGCTGCGCCTCGATTTCCTCCAGCCAAGCCTTGAAACCACTGCTCTCGCGTTGATTCAGCGCTGGAAAACTGCCCACTACGCCGTTGCGACAGCAGGCAAGCACCAGTTGCGGGTTGGAAATCAGGAACATCGGCGCGGCCACTACGGGCAAGCGCAAGCGTTGTTCAAGCAGGGCGGGCAGCGACATTTGAAGTACCCCGGTGAGTGATAACTATTGGATTTAGAACGGCCGAACGACGACCAGAATTACGATCGCCAGCAATATCAGAACCGGCACTTCATTGAACCAGCGATAAAAGACATGGCTGCGGGTATTTTCGCCACGGGCAAAGCGCTTTACCTGCGCGCCGCACATATGGTGGTAGCCGATCAGCAACACGACCAAGGTCAGTTTGGCGTGTATCCAGCCACCCTGGCTGAAGATGCCTGGATTGAGGTAGATGAGCCAGCCACCGAAGATCAGCGTGGCGATCATCGCCGGTCCCATGATGCCCCGGTACAACTTGCGCTCCATGATGCTGAAGCGCTCCTTGCTGATGGTGTCTTCGCTTTGGGCGTGGTAGACGAACAGGCGCGGCAGGTAGAACAGGCCGGCAAACCAGCACACGACGCTGATGATGTGGAAAGCTTTGAGCCACAGATAAAGCATTTTTGGTTATTCCCAGGTTCACGGTAACCGGATAGTAGAGGCTTGAGGCTCCGCACGTCACCTTGCCGGTTGTCGCAGGACGATACGGGCCCTATTATCGACGGCTTTCCAGTGGGTTCGTTGAGGGCAGGTTTATGGTCAAGGTCGGTATCGTCGGCGGCACGGGTTACACCGGTGTCGAACTGTTGCGTCTGTTGGCACAACATCCGCAAGCTGAAGTGGTGGTGATCACTTCCCGATCCGAGGCCGGCCTGGCCGTGGCCGACATGTACCCGAACCTGCGAGGCCACTACGACGGCCTGGCGTTCAGTGTCCCGGACATCAAGACCCTGGGCGCTTGCGACGTAGTGTTCTTCGCCACCCCTCACGGCGTAGCGCATGCCCTGGCGGGTGAATTGCTGGCAGCCGGCACCAAGGTCATCGACCTGTCTGCGGACTTCCGCCTGCAAGACGCTGATGAGTGGGCGAAATGGTACGGCCAGCCACACGGTGCTCCTGAACTGTTGGATGAAGCGGTCTATGGCCTGCCGGAAGTCAATCGCGAGCAGATCAAGAAGGCGCGCCTGATCGCTGTGCCGGGTTGCTACCCGACCGCTACGCAGTTGGGTTTCCTGCCATTGCTCGAAGCGGGCCTGGCCGATGCTTCGCGCCTGATCGCCGACTGCAAGTCCGGCGTCAGCGGTGCCGGTCGTGGTGCTGCGGTGGGTTCGCTGTACTCCGAGACATCGGAAAGCATGAAGGCTTACGCCGTCAAAGGGCATCGCCACCTGCCGGAAATTCGCCAGGGTTTGCGTCGTGCGGCGGGCAAGGACGTTGGCCTGACCTTCGTGCCGCACCTGACCCCGATGATCCGTGGCATCCACTCCACGCTCTACGCGACCGTCGTGGATCGCTCGGTGGACCTGCAGGCGCTGTTTGAAAAACGTTATGCGAACGAGCCGTTCGTCGATGTCATGCCTGCCGGCAGCCATCCGGAAACCCGCAGCGTGCGAGGCGCCAACGTGTGCCGTATTGCCGTGCACCGCCCTCAGGACGGCGATCTGGTGGTCGTGCTGTCGGTGATCGACAACCTGGTCAAAGGCGCGTCGGGTCAGGCCGTGCAGAACATGAACATCCTGTTCGGGCTGGACGAACGTCTGGGTTTGTCCCACGCGGGCATGTTGCCGTAAGGCTATATTGCACTCAGCAAAAGGCCCGTTGAACGGGCCTTTTTGCATTTCCGGCCGAGCGACTGGGTTGCTTGATATACCATAACAATAGTTGACCGCTTTTCTAGGAGAAGCGGATAATGCGCGTCATCACGCAATATGACGGCTTAACGCCGGGAGATAGTCAGCATGAGCGTCGAATCCTTCACCCCCACGGCTTTGCAATTCACCCACGGTGCCGCGCACAAGGTGAAGAGCCTGGTCGATGAAGAGGGGAATGATCGCTTGAAGCTGCGCGTATTCGTTACGGGCGGCGGTTGTTCAGGTTTTCAGTACGGCTTCACTTTTGATGAGGAAGTGGCCGATGACGACACCATCGTTGAGCGCGAAGGTGTGAGTCTGGTTGTCGATCCGATGAGCTTCCAGTACCTGGCAGGAGCCGAGGTGGATTATCAGGAAGGTCTGGAAGGCTCGCGTTTCGTCATCAAGAATCCGAACGCTACCACCACCTGTGGCTGTGGCTCTTCGTTCTCGATCTGATCAGCGCATCTGAATCATCAAAACGCCGCATGGCCTCAGGGCCCTGCGGCGTTTTGCTGTCCGGCATTTAACTATGCAGGGTAGATGGCGCCAAGTACGCGCAGCCCACGGGCACCGGTGACGCTCGGGCGATTGGCCGCGATACCTTCCAGGCAGCAGTGAGCCAACCAGGCGAAAGCCATGGCTTCGACCCAGTCAGGGTCTACGCCGTGAGTGGCGGTGCTGCTGACGGTCGCATCTGGTAGCAGGCTGGCCAGGCGCTTCATGAGTGCAGCATTGTGCGCGCCCCCACCGCAGACCAGCAGCTCCTGAGTATCGGCTTGGGCACTGCGCAGCGATTCGACGATGGTCAATGCCGTCAGTTCCAGCAGCGTTGCCTGGACGTCCTCGGCCGCGAAGGCTGGCAGCGCTGCCAGATGCCGGGTCAGCCATGGCAGGTTGAAGACTTCGCGGCCGGTACTCTTCGGACCCTTTGTTACAAAGAAGGGGTCGCTGAGCAGTGCCTTCAACAGTGCTGGTTCGACTTTGCCGCTGGCAGCCCATTGGCCATCACGGTCAAAGTTGTCCCCGCGCCGTTGCTGAATCCAGGCGTCCAGCAACACGTTTCCCGGGCCGCAGTCGAAACCTGCGACAGGCTTGCCGGGTTCAATCAGGCTGAGGTTGCTGAAACCACCCACGTTCAGCACGGCGCGGTTGCCAGGCTGCTCTTCAAAAAGTGCTTCGTGAAAGGCTGGAACCAGCGGTGCGCCTTGCCCGCCAGCGGCAACGTCGCGGCTGCGGAAATCACTGACCACCGTGATGCCGGTCAGCTCGGTCAGCAGGGCCGGATTACCGATTTGCACCGTGAAGCCGCGTGCGGGTTCATGGCGAATGGTCTGGCCGTGACTGCCAATCGCGCGAATGTCGTCAGGCTTGAGGTGCTGCTGGGCAAGGAGGGCGTTAACACCCTGCGCTGCCAGTTTCACCCAGTTCTGTTGGGCAATGGCGGAGCGGGCGATCTCGTCCGGACCGCTGGCGCACAAGCCAAGCAGCTCGGCGCGCAGTGAGTCGGGCATCGGGATGTAGTGGGTGGCAATCAGCCTGATCGCCGGGGCTTGCTCGATCAGCGCTATGTCCAGGCCATCAAGGCTGGTCCCGGACATCACACCTATATAGAGCGCCATGGCCTAGCGCTTGGCCGAAGCTAGCTGGGTGGCTCTTTCCTGGTCCATGCGGGCCATCAGTGGTTGGCTCTGCGCCAGGAAGCGTGCGCGTTCAGCTTTGGAAATCGGATCGGCCATCGCTACTTTCTGGCCCAGCGGATCGACGTGTACGCCATTGACCTGGAATTCGTAATGCAAATGCGGGCCAGTGGAAAGGCCGGTAGTACCGATGTAGCCGATGACCTGGCCTTGCTTGACTGTTCCTCCGGTCTTGACGCCTTTGGCGAAGCCTTGCATGTGGCCGTACAGCGTGCGGTAGGTATTGCCGTGCTGCAGAATGACCGTGTTGCCGTAACCGCCGCGGCGACCTGCCAGTAGTACTTTACCATCACCAGCCGCCTTGATTGGCGTACCACGCGGTGCCGCGTAGTCCACGCCTTTGTGGGCGCGGATCTTATTCAGGATCGGGTGTTTGCGGCCCATGGAGAATTTCGAGCTGATGCGGGCGAAATCCACCGGGGTGCGGATGAATGCCTTGCGCATGCTGTTGCCATCAGCCGTGTAATAGCTGCTGTTGCCTTGCTTGTCGGTGTAGCGCACGGCGGTGTAGGTCTTGCCGCGGTTGGTGAAGCGTGCGGACAGGATCGGACCGTTGCCGACCGCTTTGCCGTTGACCACTTTCTGTTCATAGATCACGTCGAACTGGTCGCCCTGGCGAATATCCTGGGCAAAGTCGACGTCGTAGCCAAACACGCTGGCCATGTCCATGGTCAGGCTATGCGACAGGCCTGCACGCGCAGCGGACTGTGACAACGAGCTGTTGATCACGCCATGTACGTAGGCGGAACGCACGGTGGGCTTGGCGGTCGTGCGGTTGAAGCTGTAACCCTTGTCGTTCTTGGTCAGGGTGATGGTTTCGAGGTCGCTGACCTTGCTATGCAGGCTGGTCAGCTGGCCGTCCGGACCCAGTTCGAATTCGAGTTTCTGCCCATGCTTGAGCTGACTGAACTGCTTGGCCTGTTTGTCGCTGGCCAGCAAGTCATGCACTGAAGTGGCTGGAAGGCCGACTTTTGCGAACAGCGTGGAGAGCGTATCGCCTTTGCTGACGATCACTTCCCTGTGACTTGGCGCCTTCTTTTCTTCTGCAACCGGTGCAGGTACCGCTGCAGGAGCGGGAGCCGCTTGAGCAGTTTCCTGCGGCTCCTGGGGGCTGTCTTCGATCTGTGCAAAAGGAGACTCGACCGGCTCATTTGTGGCTTGGACGGCGTGGGCAGCGTCTTGTTCTTGTGTCAGTTGTTCGGCAGGGCTTTCCAGTTCAAGGCTCAGGGTTGTCTTTTTGGCTTCTACATCACTGGAAGGAAATACCAGAAGCGCCAGGCTCAGCAGGGCGGCGATGCCACTGGCTGCGAGCAGGTGGGTTTTCGGGTAAAGCGGTGGCGCTTTAGACGATTCTTTGGTCATAAGTAGTGTTTTGACTTTGAAAAAGATGAATTGGAAAAGATGAATGACATGATGAAGATGAAATAACTGTATAAAATATAACCAAATCATCCCTGAAGCAAGTCCGTGGACGCTCTGTCAGCGGATTGGCGTCATTGTGCCGGCCGAACTTTGTATTTGACGCGCGATCTTGTATGGTTGGTCCCCTTTGAATTCGAGCCTTGCGGGTCTGTTATGAAGTCGGTTGAAGAGCAGCTAGCGCTGATTAAACGTGGTGCGGAAGAACTGTTGGTCGAGTCCGAGCTGATCGAAAAACTCAAGCGTGGCCAACCGCTACGTATCAAGGCCGGCTTCGATCCGACCGCCCCGGACTTGCACCTGGGCCACACCGTGCTTATCAATAAGCTGCGCCAGTTCCAGGAGTTGGGTCACCAGGTGATCTTCCTGATTGGCGACTTCACCGGGATGATTGGCGATCCGAGCGGCAAGAGTGCAACGCGTCCTCCGCTGACTCGTGAGCAGGTTCTCGAAAATGCCGAGACCTACAAGACCCAGGTGTTCAAGATTCTCGATCCGGCCAGGACTGAAGTGGCATTCAACTCCACCTGGATGGATCAGATGGGTCCCGCCGACTTCATCCGCCTGACTTCGCAGTACACCGTGGCTCGCATGCTCGAGCGCGATGATTTCGACAAGCGCTACACGACCAATCAGCCGATCGCCATCCATGAGTTCCTTTATCCGCTTGTCCAGGGTTACGACTCGGTTGCCTTGCGCGCGGATGTCGAACTCGGCGGCACCGATCAGAAGTTCAACCTGTTGATGGGGCGTGAGTTGCAGCGTGGTTACGGCCAGGAAGCCCAGTGCATTCTGACCATGCCCCTGCTTGAAGGTCTGGATGGCGTGAAGAAGATGTCCAAGTCCCTGGGCAACTACGTCGGTATCCAGGAGGCGCCGGGAGTGATGTACAGCAAGCTGGTCTCCATTCCGGATGCGTTGATGTGGCGTTACTTCGAGCTGCTCAGCTTCCGTTCCATGGATGAGATCAATGCCTTCCGTTCTGAAGTCGAGGCGGGCGCCAATCCGCGTGACATCAAGATCAAGCTGGCTGAAGAGATCGTTGCCCGCTTCCATGGTGAGGAGGCTGCGGCCAACGCTCATCGTGCGGCAGGTAATCGTATGAAGGATGGCGAGCTCCCGGACGATCTGCCTGAAATCGAATTGACTGCAGCCGAAGATATGCCGATCGCCGCCGTCCTTAATAAGGCTGGCCTGGTGAAGAACTCGGCTGTGGCGCGTGATCTGCTCGGTTCCGGTGGTGTGCGTATCGATGGCGAGGTGGTCGATCGCTCCTTTATATACGTACTGGGAGCGACCCACGTTTGCCAGGCCGGCAAGAAGGCATTTGCGCGTATTACGCTCAAATCTGAATAAACCTGTAACAAAGGGTTGACGACGGATTTCAGGGGCCTATAATTCGCCCCACTTCCGGCGCAGTCGAAACGGAAAACTCCTTGGTAAACAATGAGTTACGAAGTTTTCGGCAGCAGGTTGCTTCAGTTCATCGAAGCGCCAAGGACGTTGAAAAAGAGGTGTTGACAGCAGTGTGTAACGCTGTAGAATTCGCCTCCCGCTGATGAGAGATCTGAAGCGCAAGTGCTTGAAGTTGTTAAGGATTCCTTGAAAACTTCTGAAAAATATCACTTGACAGCAAATGAGGCTGCTGTAGAATACGCGCCTCGGTTGAGACGAA
>NZ_APIO01000061.1:0-2923 GCF_000408945.1 Pseudomonas sp. G5(2012) | reverse complement strand
GAATGCCGCCAGGGACGCTCCGCGTTCCGATAGCAACGCAAGGCTGGGGTCCGCGCAGTGGTGACGCAGAGCGTCACGGGTTCGAGTCAGTCCGCCTTCTCTTCATCGGCCGGCACTTCAGTCCAGCTGTCATCCGGATCAAAGCGCTTCATCGCCTGCGCCAGCTTTTCGCTACCAGGCCCCAGGTCTTTTTCGAAGACCTGTCCCTCATGGCTGATCATGAAGCTCATCACCCCGGTTTCACCGTATTTCGCCGGCCAGGCGATCAGTGCAAAGCCCCGGCTCATCTTGTCCCCGATGAGGTAGCTATAGGCCCCGCCCGGTGCGGAAGGCCCCTGGCCCAGCAGGATGCGGAAGCGGTAGCCATGCCAGGGTTGGCCGGCTATGGTTTTGCCGAACTCGGGCCCCAACGGGCTGATCTGTCCGCTATCGTCGTCCGCCCAATAGAGTCCGTCGTGCTTGCCGGCGGTACTGAAGATTTTCTGCGCGTATTCGAGGGCGCCGTCACCGTCGCGATCCACCGAGGCGTAGTCCATCTGGGCATCGTGATAGGCCAGCGCCGATTGCACCGCGGCCAGCTCGTTGCGGCCAATTTGCCGGGTACGAAGCTCCGCACTGCCGGCCTTGATGTCGAAACGCCAACCCTTCGCGCCTTTTACGATGGGGATAGGCAGTGTCCAGTGCTCACTGCCCACCGACAGGATCGCCTTGTTGTCGCCGGTTTTTTCAATCTGGTGTTGCTCGTGGTATTGCTTCAAAAACGCCTCCACGTCTTCGCGCTCGGCACCGTCGCGAGGGATGAAACTGCGCCAGTCTTCACCCAGCAACTCGGCCAGGCGTTTCTGATCGGCGTTTTTCGTACCCAATGCTTCGACGAATGCTTCAGCGGCCTTTTCCGGCGTTGCAAATTCCTGCTGCGCCGTCGCCATGCACGACCAGGCCAGGGCGACCGTGATTGCCAAGGCTTGCACAAGTGCGCCCTTGCGTGCCTTTACTCGAAGATGGTTATTCAACGGCGGCCCCCCCTTGAACGCGCTGCGCCGGATGGCCGACTGATCTGATGGCCGGCTGCCCGCGAGGCGTTGGGGCGCTGGAAGGAAGCCTGGCTGGCTCGGCCACGATTGGCTTGCAGGTTGGCTTGTGACGGCGAACGCGCGCCGGCGAAGGCATTGTTGCGGGCACTGCCTCTATTGACGGCCGGCGAGGCCTGGCGGTTTTGCGCCGCCTGGCGCACCTGCGGGTTACCCTGGGCACGCTGACTTGCCTGATTCCTGGGCTGCTGATTCCTCGCTTGCTGATTCTCCCGGGTGTTTCTGGCAGTGCCCTGGCTGCGGTCAGCCGCCCTTGGCCTATCGGCTGCATTTGATCTATCGGCCGCCCTCGGTCTGTCTGCGCCGGCCTGCATCCGATTGCTTGCCGAGGCCCTGGACTGGGCTTCACGCGCCCGATCACGGGCCTCCAGGTTGCTGGTGGCAGGTCGTTCGATACCGTGCCGGTCCATCGAGCTACGGGCATTTTCACGCGCCTGGGCGCGCTGGGCATTGTCCCCTCGATAGGCCTGGCGCTGACTGGCACCTCCCAGTTGCCGGCCGTACTGTTCGCGGCTCCTGTTGTCCCGATAGGGCACGCCATTGCGATGCGCGGCGTTATGCTGCCACTTGTTCTGATTGTTGGTGATGCGGTTGTTGGCATTGATGTTGTTGTAGCGATTGACGTCGATGTCGACGTCGTTATTACCCCAGTCACATTCACCCCACAGCGCACCGACGATGGCCACACCGGTGCCAAACGCCAGCCCGGCCATCAGCGCCTGACCGGGGTAATAGGCGGGCGGCGGCGGATAGTAGGCAGGTGGCGATGCGGGATAGGCCCAGGTGCCGTAGGTGGTTGTCGGGTTGTAGGTGGGGACGTACACCACCTGCGGATCGGCCGGCTGAATGATGATGGTGGAGCTGCTGCTGGCGGGGGCCTGGGCCGGAGCCTGCGTTGTGGTCGTGGCGGTCGATGCGGGGGGCGGTGGCGCAGCGTTCTGGATCGTTACGTTCTGATATTGGTTGCTCTGCAGGTTACCGGCTGCCTGGGCCTGGCGACGCAAGCGTTGCACGCCATTCATGAGGTCGTCGGGCTGCGCCAGGAAGGCGTCACCCAGGCGTTGGACCCAGACCGGATCCTGCCCCAGTGTTGCCAAGACCTGCGGGAAGGCAACCAGCGCCTGCACACTCGGGTCCCAGGGCTGGTTCGCCACTTGCTTGACCGCGTCATCGCCCTTGGCGTCTGGGTGAGCCTTCGACCAGGTGACGGCCTCGGCGACTTCCCCGGGATAGGTGGACGCCATCAGCACCTGTGCCAGCAGCGGGTCCGGGTAGAGCGCGATGGGCGCGAGCATTTGATCCAGCTGTTCCTGGGTAAATACCGGGTCTTTGGCGGGCACCGTGGCCGCTGCCGTATTGGCAGGGCTGGCTGTCGGGGTGGGGGCTGTATCCGCCGCCTGCGCCACGAGGGGCGGGCTGCTCAGAAAAAAAATCGCTGACAACACGTAAAAAAATGGAGTACGCATCACAGCTCCCTGTGGTCAGGCAGATTTGAAATGAGTGGATCAATGCCAGGTGAATGCGAGCCGACCGTGCAAACCCGGACCTCAACTTCGACGCCGTCCATTGATAGTAGCAAACAAAAAAAATCTGCCCGGAATACGTTCGGTTCCCGGACCAATAGCAGTCGATGGATGCCGCTCAGTGCAGTGAACACGAAAAAGCCCGGCTGATCAGGCCGGGCTTTTTGCGGGTGCGGTGCAGCGATGGGGTCAGGCGACAGTGTTGCCTTGCAGGCGGTCGGAGCCATCGGCAGCGACGGTGTTGCCTTGCAGGCGGTCGGAGCCATCGGCGGCGACGGTGTTGCCTTGCAGGCGGTCGGAGCCATCGGC
>NZ_APIO01000060.1:0-11478 GCF_000408945.1 Pseudomonas sp. G5(2012) | reverse complement strand
CGCGGAGCGTCCCGGGCTGCATTCCCACGCAGAGCGTGGGAACGATCAAGATCAACAGCCTCGCACCCCGATCATTCCCACGCGCAGCAAGGAATGCATCCAAGGGGCGCTCCGCGTTCCGCCTTTGCGGCCAGAGGGAACGACGCGCCCCCGATCGTTCCCACGCTCTGCGTGGGAATGCATCCAGGGACGCTCCGCGTTCCGCTTTTTGCTGCCCGTGGGAACAACGCCCCCCGATCGTTCCCACGCTCTGCGTGGGAATGCAGCCAGGGACGCTCCGCGTTCCGCTTTTGCTGCCGTGGGAACGACGCACCTTGATCGTTCCCACGCGCAGCAAAGGAATGCCGCCCGGGACGCTCCGCGTTCCGCTTTTTGCTGCCCGTGGGAGGGAGGGGCAGGTCAGCGGTTAAACCGCTCCACCAACGAGTACTGGGTATTCGCGGTCTTGGTCAGCTCTTCGCTCAGCAATGCCGAGTTCTGCGCCTGTTCCGAGGTCTGGTCCGCCAGTGCCGAAATGTTGCTGATGTTGCGGCTGATTTCTTCGGCCACGGCGCTTTGCTCTTCGGTCGCGGCGGCGATCTGGGTGGTCATGTCGGTGATGTTGGCCACCGCTTCGCTGATCCCCACCAGGGCCTGGTCCGCTTCCAACACTCGTGCCACACCTTCTTCGGCCTGGCGATGCCCGGCTTCCATGGTCTGCACCGCGGTGCCCGCGGTTTGCTGGAGCTTGGCAATCAGGGCGTGGATCTGCCCGGTGGATTCGCTGGTGCGTTGGGCCAGTTGGCGAACTTCGTCGGCCACTACCGCAAAGCCACGCCCCATCTCGCCGGCTCGCGCCGCTTCGATGGCCGCGTTCAGTGCCAACAGGTTGGTCTGGTCGGCGATGCCTTTGATCACATCGACCACGCCGCCGATTTCGTTGCTGTCCTTGGCCAGTTGGGTCACGGTCAGGCCGGTTTCGCCCACCACCACCGAGAGGCGCTGAATGGCTTCGCGGGTTTCCCCGGCGATGTCGCGGCCTCGACCAGTCAGGCGGTTGGCCTCCTGGGTGGCGTCGGCGGTGCGCTGTACATGGCTGGCGACTTCCTGGGTGGTGGCAGCCATCTGGTTGACGGCGGTGGCCACCTGTTCGGTCTCGACGCGTTGGCGTTCCAGGCCGGTGGAGCTGTTGTGCGCCAGGGCGTCGGATTGCTTCGCCTGGTCGGTCAGGTGCTCGGCGGTGTCCTGCAGTCGGGTCAGGCACGTTTTCAGGCGGGCTTCCTGGCTGAGGATCGACATTTCCAGGCGTGCCTGGGCACCGCGGCTGTCGGTGTACATCTGCGCAATCAGCGGGTCGGACGTGGTCTGCTCGGCCAGGCGCAGCAAGCGCTTGATGCCGCGTTGCTGCCAGCCCAGGCCCAAAAGGCCCAGTGGCACCGAAAGAGCGGCCGCCAGGGCAAAGCCCCACTGCGAGTTCAAGGTCGCACCGATCATGAAGCTCAACTGGCTGACCAGAATGAACGGCAACCAGTCCTGCAGGACCGGCATCCATTTATCCGAAGAAGGAACGGCCGACTTGCCCTGGTTGATGCGTTGATAGAGCGCTTCGGCGCGGCGAATCTGTTCGGCGGTGGGCTTGACCCGCACCGACTCGTAACCGATCACCTGATTGCCTTCGAAGATCGGCGTCACATAGGCGTTAACCCAGTAGTGGTCACCGCTCTTGCAGCGATTCTTGACAATGCCCATCCATGGCAAGCCTTGTTTAAGTGTGCCCCACATGTGCGCGAAGACCGCAGCGGGAACGTCGGGGTGACGCACCAGGTTGTGCGGCGCACGGATCAATTCCTCACGCGAAAACCCGCTGATCTCGACGAAATCGTCGTTGCAGTAGGTGATCATGCCTTTGGCATCTGTGGTGGAAATCAACCGTTGCTGAGCCGGAAAGGTCCGTTCGCGTTGTGTAATGGGCTGGTTATTACGCATGGCTTGTTTAATCCGCAAGGCTTTGACAGGTTGTCGGCCGTGCAGCGGCTTTATTGAATTTATTTTTTTGCCGGGCGCAAGGCGTGAAACAAGTCGCAGGAATGCGACGACGAGTCGTACTGTAACGGTTTGTAAGGGTTTCCCTCGCGGGGCGCTCAGCGTATGATTTTGCGCCCCCGGCGCTGGCGCTTTAGTGGTTCACCCTTGAAGGGGCACTGGAGTCGATGCCGGGCAGAAAAAGTACTCCTAATAATAAATACAGAGTCACTACCCAACGGAATTTAGCAAGTTTCTCAACGTTATGTTGAACCCATGAGGGCGTTCGACACACCCATCGCACGAAGTGATGGCGGGACCGTTGAGAATATAAAAAGGTGGATTAAGTCATGCGTAAAAAAGTTGCAATTATTGGGGCTTCGTTCCGTTTTCCAGGCTCCACTTCCGCAACTTTTTGGCAGAACCTGCTGGAAGGGCACGACTTCATCACGCAGGTCGACCCGTCCCGCTGGTCCCGAGATGCGTTTTACCACCCCGACAAGGCCAACCCTGGCACCGCCTACACCCTGGCGGCCGGTACGCTGGGCGACATCTCTACCTTCGATGCTGGCTTCTTCAGCATTTCTCCGCGCGAAGCGGCGATCATGGACCCCCAACAGCGCCTGTTGCTGGAGCTGGGCTGGGAAGTGTTCGAGAACGCCGGGGTAAAACCCTCGAGCGTGCGCGGCAGCAATTGCGGTGTGTACCTGGGCATTGCCAGTACCGACTATGCGTATCGCCTGTCCCATGACCTGTCGTTGGTGGATGCCTCGACGGCCACGGGCAACACCTTCAGCATCGCGGCTAATCGCCTGTCGTACTTTTATGACCTGCACGGCCCGAGCATGGCGGTCGATACCGCGTGTTCCTCGTCGCTGGTGGCGTTCCACCAGGCTTGCCAGGCCATCCAAAGCGGCGATATCGACCAGGCACTGGCCGGCGGTATCAGCCTGCACCTGCACCCGTTTGGCTTCCTGATCTTCTCCAAGGCCTCGATGCTGTCGCGCAAAGGGCGCTGCAACGTCTTCGACGAAGCCGGCGACGGTTATGTGCGTTCCGAAGGGGCAGGGCTGTTCTACCTCAAGGATTACGACAAGGCAGTGGCCGATGGCAACCAGATCCTCGCCGTCGTCGCCGGCACTGCGGTCAATACCGACGGGCGCAAATCCGGGCTGACCGTGCCGAGCGCCGACGCGCAGGCGGCCTTGATGACCCAGGCCTACGCCAGTGCCGGGATCTCACCGGCCGACATCGATTACCTGGAAGCCCACGGCACCGGTACACCGGTGGGCGACCCCATCGAAAGCCGGGCCATCGGCCTGGCGCTGGGCCAGGTACGCGGCGCGGACAAGCCGTTGTTGATCGGCTCGGTCAAGAGCAACATCGGTCACCTGGAAGCCGCGTCCGGTGTGGCCGGCTTGATGAAGGCGCTGTACTGCGTCACCGAGCGCCAGGTGCCGGCCACCATCGGCATCAAGAACCTCAACCCGCGTATTCCGTTCGCCGACCTCAACCTCAACGTCGCCACCCGCAACCACGCCCTCAAGCCGAGTGGCACGCTGGTGGTGGGGGTGAACTCCTTCGGTTTCGGTGGCGCCAACGCCCACGTCATCCTGCAAAGTCACACGCCGGACGTAACACCGCCGGTTGTCCCGGCAGGCCCGGTGCCGTTGATGGTCACGGCCAAGGACAGCGCCGGCTTGGGGGCCATGGCAGAAAGCATCGCCCAGCACCTGGGCGATCACCCGGCAGACGGTCTGTACGAAGTCGCGTACCAGGCAATGCTGCGTCGCGACCTGCATCCGCAGCGCGTGGTGGTGTTCGAGGCCGATCAACAGCAAAGCGCCCAGGCGCTTCTGGATTTCGCCCTTGACCCGGCTGTGTCGGCCTTGAGCTCGGTGGTCGAAAGCGGTCGCGCGCTGGATCAGGCCAAGGGCCCGGTGTTCGTGTACTCCGGCAATGGCTCGCAGTGGCAGGGCATGGGCAAGGCGCTGCTCGCCGATGCGGTGTTCCATGCCGCGGTGACGGAAGTCGATTCAGTGTTCCAGCCACTGTCGGGCTATTCGCTGATCAAGGAACTGGCGGGCGACTACGGCCAGGAGCGTTATCACCTGACCGAACTGGCCCAGCCTGCGTTGTTCGCGCTGCAAGTGGGCGTGACCCGCATGCTGGAAAGCAAAGGCGTGGTGCCGCAGGTGGTGATGGGCCACAGCGTTGGCGAAGTGGCGGCAGCGTGGGCGTGTGGCGCCCTGAGCCTTGTCGATGCAACCCGCGTGATCTACCACCGCAGTCGCCTGCAGGGACTGACCGCCGGTTCCGGGCAGATGTCCGCCGTGGGCCTGTCGGGCAGTGACACCGCCAACCTGCTGCTGGAGCTGGGCCTGGATGACGTGGTCGTCGCCGGCGAAAACAGCTTCAAGGGCGCCACCGTTGCCGGTTCCCTGGCGGGGCTTGAGCGTCTGGAGCAGGCATTGACCGAGCGCCAGGTGTTCGTGCGCCGTCTTGGCCTGGACTACGCCTTCCACTCCCCGGCCATGAACGTCATCGCCGAACAGGTGGTCGAGGCTTTGCGCGATATCGCGCCGCGCGCCAGCACGATCCCGATGTATTCCACGGTCACCGGTGGCTTGCTCGATGGCGAACGCCTGGACGCCGAGTACTGGTGGCAGAACATCCGTTTCCCGGTGCTGTTCCAGTCCGCCAGCGAGACCCTGTGCGAGCAAGGCTATAACGTCTTCGTCGAAGTCGGTCCGCACCCGATCCTGCGCAGCTATGTCAGCGATGCCCTGGCGGCACGCGAGCAGCAGGGCGTGGTGATCGCCACGCTCAAGCGCCACGACGACGCGCCGCCAATGGTCACCCGCGCGGTGGCCAAGGTGCTGATCAGTGGCGTCGATACCGACCTGGCGTGCCTGTTCCCGAGCACCGGGCGCTTCGTGCGCCTGCCCAACTATGCCTGGCAGCGCGAGCGCCACTGGCACGGCGACACGCCGGAGTCGGCGCGCACGCTGTACCACGATCGGGTGCATCCGCTGCTGGGTCATGCGGTTCCCGGCCACGAACTGACCTGGGACAATCGCCTGGACACGCAACTGTTCCCGTCCCTTGAAGACCACAAGGTCGGCGATGCCGTGCTGTTCCCCGGCGCCGGTTTCACCGAGCTGGTGCTGGCGGCCGCGCAGTGCTACCAGCCGGGCGAATTCGTCGACATCGAAGAGCTGGAAATCCACAGCCCGCTGGTGCTGCACGCCGAGTCGAGCAAGCGCGTGCGCGTGCAGATCGACAGCAGCGATGGCACCGTGTCGATCGTGTCGCGCAGCACTTCCCAGGAAGAACCCTGGGCCCGCCACGTGGTCGCCCGCCTGCCGGGTGAGGCCCGTGGTGTGCTGCTCAACGAGCCGGCGCCCGTGCTGCCGACCCGTGCCGCGGATTTCACCCGCGCTGAACATTTGCAACTGACCACGGCGGTCGGCCTGAATTACGGCCCGGCCTACCAGGCCATCGAAGCCGGCTGGATCGACGGTGACCAGGTGCTGGCGCAACTCAGCCCACCGAGCGTGATTGAGTCGGAGCTGGCGGCCCTGCACCTGCATCCGGCGTTGCTGGACAGCGCGTTCCAGCTGATCACCCAGTTGCTCAGCCGCGATTCGAAGGCGCGTAACGGCCTGGCATTCATTCCGGTGAAACTGGGGCGCATCAACTTCGCCGCGGGCAGCCTGACACCGTGCCTGGCCAAGGTGCGCCTGGTGCGTCGCTCGGAGCACTCGCTGTTGGCGGATTTCACCCTGTTCGACGCCCAGGGCCACGCCGTGGTGTGCATCAAGGACGCGCGTTTCCGTGCGGTCAAGCTGCACAAGGATCGCAGCGGCGACCTGAAGCTGGTGGATTTCGCCGGTATCGCCAAACCCTATCCATTGGCCGCCCGCGCGCAACCGCAACCGGGTGCGCCCTTGCACAGCGCCCTGGCGCAAAGCCTGGCGTCGGTGAGCGATGAACCGACCCTGGTGCGTTACAGCCAGGAAGTCGATCCACTGCTCGACAGCCTGTGCGGCAGTTTCGTGCTGGAGGCCATCGCGTCCCTCGGCGGCCAGCTCAGCGCGGCGCAACGGGCGACCTGGCAGGCTGACGCGCAAGGTTTCTCGGGCTACCTGGACCATCTGCTGCAGCAGGCCCTGGAGGACGGCAGCCTGGTTGCCAGCGGCGATAACTGGCAGCTGGTCGATCAGGGCGAGATGCCCAGCGCCCAGGACATCTGGCAGGAACTGTTCCGCAGTTATCCCGAGCATTTCCAGATCATTCACTCGGTGGGCCGTATCGGTATCCACCTGCTGGACCTGGTCAGCGGCGCGGTGCAGATCGAAACACTGCTGCCCCGTGAAACCTCGCCTGCGCAACTGGCCCGTCAGGTGCTGGGCGCCAGCGGCTATCACGCCGTGCTGGACGCGATCACACACCATATCGAACAACGCCTGGCCGTGCTCCCGGCGGGCCAGCGCCTGCGCATCCTCGAGCTCGGCTTCGGCGGTTCGCCTTTCGCCGCGCAACTCTGTGCGCAGCTGGACTTCGACCGAGTCGACTACCAGTACAGCGCCGACGACCTGGACCCGGCCAGCCTGCTGCAAGCCGACTTCCCGGACCTGCGCTTGCTCAGCCTGGACGATGCCGCGCAACAGCCGACCGTACCGGCCGCAGGCTTCGACCTGGTGCTGGTGGCCTCCGACCTGGCGCCGCTGCAGGCCATCAGCGCAGGACTGACCCATGGCGCGGCGCGCTTGTCGGCCGGCGGCCAGCTGATGTTGTTGGCGCAGCACCCGGCCCGTTGGGCGGATTTCGTCTTCGGCGCGCAACCTTCGTGGTGGCTGGCCGGGCAGGGCCAGGGCAGCTTGTCGGTGCAACAGCGCCCGGGCTTCTGGCAACAGGAATTGCGTCGTCACGGCCTGAGTGTCGGCGAAGCGCTGGAATTGTGCCCGGGCATGTCCAGCGGCAGCTACCTGCTGGTGGGCGCGGCCGCAGCGGCGGCAGCATTCGAGCCGCAACCACTGCCGGCCCAGCGCTGGTTGCTGGTGGCCGATGAGCAGGGCGCGGAACACGCCTTCGCCCAGCAATTGGCCACCGCCCTGCGCGAGCAAGGGCAAAGTATTGACTGGCTGGCGCCGGCGTCGGCCCAGGACCTGGCCGAGCAACTGCGCGCCATGGCGGCGCCCCAGCACGTGCTGTTGCTCAGCGGCCTGTTCGGCAGCCAGGGCCTGGATGACCAGGCGCGGCGCTGCATGCTGGCCGCGGCACTGACCCAGGCCTGCGAGCAGGCGGGTATCAGCCCCGATTGCTGGCTGCTGACCCGAGGTGCGGCGGTGCATTTGCTGCCAGCCGCTGCACAGGTCGCAGGTGACCTGGCATCCGTTGCCGATGCGGCGTTGTGGGGCTTTGGTCGCACCCTGGCCAACGAAGCCGTGGGTTGCCGCGTGCGTCTGCTGGACCTGGCCGAAGGCGCCGGGGTCGACGCGTTGCTGCCGGCCTTGCTGAATGCCGATGACGAAACCGAACTGGCTATCAGTGCCGAAGGCGATCGTTACGTGGCTCGCCTGCGAGTGCGCCCTGATCAGCTGGATGCCAGCGCCCTGCAACAAACCGCGACCCAGGTCAGCCTCGGCTTCGAACTGCCGGGCCAGTTGCGCAACCTGCGCTGGGAAGCCCACGAGCCGATGGTGCCGAAGGGCGATGAACTGGACATCGCGGTCCAGGCCACCGGCCTGAACTTCCGCGACGTCATGTATGCCCTCGGCCTGTTGTCCGACGAAGCCATCGAGAACGGGTTCTCCGGCCCGACCCTGGGTTTTGAATTCGCCGGTGTCGTGCGCGCCAAGGGTGCGCAGGTCGAAGGTGACTTCCAGCCGGGAGATCGGGTGGTCGGCTTTGGTCCATCGAGCTTCGCCAACCGCCTGGTCACCAATGCCAATGCGGTGGCGCGAATCCCCGAGGGCATGTCCTTCGAGGCGGCGGCGACCATCCCGAGCACCTTCTTCACTGTGTACTACGCGCTGCACCACCTGGCGCGCCTGGAACCAGGCGAGAAAATCCTCATCCACGGTGCCGCCGGTGGTGTCGGCATCGCCGCGATCCAGATCGCCAAATGGTGCGGGGCCGAGATCTACGCCACCGCTGGCAGCGACGAAAAACGCGACTTCCTGCGCTTGCTCGGGGTCGAGCACGTGTTCGATTCGCGCTCGCTGGCGTTTGCCGACGAGATCCTGGCGATCACCGCCGGCCGTGGTGTTGATGTAGTGCTCAATTCCCTGGCGGGCGAGGCGATCAACCGCAACTTGCAAGTGCTCAAGCCATTTGGGCGCTTCCTCGAACTGGGCAAGCGCGACTTCTACCAGAACACCAAGATTGGCCTGCGGCCGTTCCGCAACAACATCAGCTACTTCGGCATCGACGCCGACCAACTGATGAGCGAGCGCCCGGACCTGACCCGCCGCCTGTTCGCCGACATGATGCAGTTGTTCCGCGACGGCATCCTCAGTCCGTTGCCGTACCGTGAATTCGACGCCAACGATGTGGTCGAGTCGTTCCGCTACATGCAGCAGGCGCGGCAGATCGGCAAGATCGTCGTCACCTACCGCACGCCGATCCAACAGGTGTTCCGTGCGCCGCTGGCACAGGCACCGGCCTTGCAACTCGCCGCCGACGGCACCTACCTGGTGACCGGCGGGCTCAGCGGTTTTGGCCTGCGTACCGCGCAATGGCTGGTCGACAAGGGCGCGCGGCACCTGGCATTGCTCGGCCGTCGCGGCGCGGCCACCGGAGAAGCACAACCGGCGCTGGCGGCTTGGCGCGAGCAGGGCATCGAGGTCCAGGCGCTGGCTTGCGACATCACCGACAGCGCCCAGTTGCGCAGCGTGTTGGCCAGTATCGAAGCCTCCAAGGCGCCGCTGCGTGGCGTGGTGCACGCGGCCACCGTGTTTGAAGACGGGCTGGTCCGCAACCTGACCCAGGCGCAATTGCAACGGGTGCTCGAACCCAAGGCCAAGGGCGCGCAGTACCTGCACGAACTGACCGCGCACCTGGCGCTGGACTTCTTCGTGTTGTTCTCTTCGGCGACTACCCTGTTCGGCAATCCGGGGCAGGCCAACTACGTGGCGGCCAACCACTGGCTCGAAGCCCTGGCCCGTCATCGCCTGCTGCAAGGCTTGCCGGCCACGGCGGTGCTGTGGGGGGCGATTGACGATGCAGGGTTCCTGGCGCGCAACCAGGACATCAAGGACGCCCTGCAAAGTCGCATGGGCGGCGCGGCCCTGCAGTCGCAAGCGGCCCTCGACACCCTCGAACGCTTGCTGCTGCAACAGCGCTCTGGATTGGGTGTACTGGAGCTCGACTGGAAAGCCCTGTCGCGCTTCCTGCCGGCTGCGGGTTCGCCGAAGTTCAGTGAACTGGCGCGGCTGCACAGTGGCGAGCAAGAGGAAGAGAGCAACGTCGATGACATCCAGCGCCTGTTGCTGGAGATGAACGACCAGGAACTCACCGAACTGTTCGCCGAAATGCTCAAGCAGGAAATCAGCGAGATCCTGCGCATGCCGACCAGCAAGCTCGACAGCAACCGACCGCTGCAGGAACTGGGGCTGGACTCGTTGATGAGTGTGGAGCTGGTGGTGGCGGTGGAGGAGCGCTTCGGCATTCGCTTGCCGGTGATGGAGCTGAGCGAAACCTCCAGCATCGCCAAATTGACCGTGCGCATTCTTGAACTGCTGCGCGGCAGCCAGGACGCGGAGGCCGCGCCCGTTGCCGAAGACAACCTGCAGGCGCTGACCCTGGCTCGCCACGGCGCCGAATTGTCCGAAGCTGAGCTGGCCCAGGTCCGCCAGGGCGCGCGCGACCCTGATTCTCAACTATCTCGTTGATCAATTGACTATGACCTCAAAAAGTTCACCAGGGCTTGGCGCTTCGATGAAAGACAAGCTGATCCAGCAAGCCCTGGAACGGCGCCAGCGGCAAACCGGCGACGGCGCGCTGCCAGCCTCGCTGGCGGACGTGAGCCGCCATGCACGGGCGGTGCCGGAGCAGTTCTACCGCTTCGATCAGCATCCTGGTTATCAACAACTGCGGATCATGCATGACGGCGCGGCGCGCTTTGGCCTGGCCAATCCGTTCTTCAAGTTGCATGAAAGCCTGGCGGGCGCCGAAACGACGATCCAGGGTCAGCGCTTCGTCAACTTCGCCAGCTACAACTACCTGGGTTACTCCGGTCATCCGGTGGTGGCCGAGGCGGCCAAGGCGGCCATCGATCACTACGGCACGTCGGTGTCGGCCAGCCGCCTGGTGTCCGGCGACCGGCCGATCCATCGCGAGCTGGAAGCCGAACTGGCCCGCTTATACGAGGTGGATGACGCCGTGACCTTCGTCAGTGGGCATGCCACCAACGTCACCACCATCGGCTACCTGTTCGGCCCGCGGGACCTGGTGATCCACGACGAACTTATCCACAACAGTGTGCTGCAAGGCATCCAGTTGTCCGGTGCGCGACGCTTGAGCTTCGCTCACAACGACGTCGAAGCCCTCGATCGTCTGCTGGGCGATCAGCGCCAGCATTTCGAGCGGGTGCTGGTGGTGCTCGAAGGCATCTACAGCATGGATGGCGACTACCCGGACCTGCCGCGTTTCGTCGAGCTGAAGAACAGGCACAAGGTGTTCCTGATGGTCGACGAGGCCCACTCGCTGGGTGTCATGGGGGCCAATGGCAAGGGTATTCGCGAGCACTTCGGCCTGGCGGGCAAAGACGTCGACATCTGGATGGGCACCCTGAGCAAGACCCTGGCCAGCTGCGGCGGCTACATTGCCGGCGAGTCGGCCCTGGTCGAGCACCTGAAGTTCATGGCGCCGGGTTTTCTCTACAGCGTTGGCATGCCGGCCTCGGTGGCGGCGGCGGCACTCGCAGCCGTACGTTGCATGGCCCACGACGCCGAGCGCGTGGCAACCTTGCAGGCCCGCGGCCAGCAGTTCCTTGCCCTGGCCCGCGAGGCGGGGCTGGATACCGGCACCAGTACCGGGCTTGCAGTCATTCCGGTGATCACCGGCAGCTCGGTCAAGGCCACCCAATTGTCCAGCGCCCTGGCCAAACGCGGGATCAACGCCCAACCGATCCTGCACCCGGCCGTCCCGGAAAAAGCCGCCCGCGTGCGTTTCTTCGTCTCTTGCCTGCACACCCCCGAACAAATCGCCCAGACCGTGGCCATTGTTGCGCAGGAACTGCAGAAGCTGTAACGCTGCACCCCTGCGCTCGCGGCTGTACCCGATCTACTGTGGGAGCGAGCCTGCTCGCGAAGGCGGCCTGGCAGGCGATAATTGTCTTTCAGGTGTACATATCCATTCCTGCGGTAACGGCCACCCGGGGTTTCGTTTTGACTGTAGGAGCCAGGCTTGCCGGCGAAGGCGTCCTGGCAGACGGTGATTGTCTTTCAGCTGTACATATCCGTTGCTGCG